>NZ_JBJIAK010000064.1:0-26517 GCF_045310915.1 Mycobacterium sp. SMC-17
AGTGCCAGGGCCGACTTGCCGGTGCCGGTGGGGCCGACGACCGCGATGGGCCTCACTGCGCGGTCCAGGTACCGACGCCGTAGGGCGCGCCGCGATACAGCTCCGTCGCTTTCGGGTCGGGTCCGGCCAGCCCGGCCAGCACCTGGTAGGCGACGCGGCCGAGGACGCCGGACAGCCCCGCGATCGCCGCCACGTCACCGGTGGCCAACGCGTCATCCCACTGTGCTTGTCGCGCAACGGAATCCGGATCGAAGCCGCCGGGCGCCGCGGCCGTCAGGGTGTTCGCGCCGTCGGCGACCACCAGCACGCCGACGGGGTCAGCGACCGCGTCCAGCTCCGCGCGCAGGGCACGGCCGCGCTCCAGCGCGATGTCCGACGCCAGACCGTCGGCGAAAACCCGCACGTCGACGGTCGCTCCCGCGTCGACACTCCCCCGCAGCCAGCCGGCGATCAGCGCGCACAGCGGCAGAGGCCGTACCTCCCCGTCCGCGGCCGGCGTGAACGTCACCCGGACGTCTGCGCCGTAACCGGCGAAGGTGCCGACCGCGTCGCCGGGCACCCGGCCATCCTCCGGACCGACGCCGACCGCCACCCAACGCGACGGCAGGTCCTGCACCGCCCCGCGCACGGCCGCCGTCAGGTCGGCCAGTTCGACCGCCGCGCCGGACGCCAGCTCAGGCACCAGAATGGGGGCCGACGGGACGATGGCGATATGTGTCAGGCCGGCGCTACGCACGCGTCCACGCTAACGAGTCCGGCAAACGCCTGCGCAGACGGCGGGTCGACCTGTTTGAATAGCGTGCGAGTACCAGATGACGGCGCCGCGTCGCGCGGCAGAAGCGTGGGTCACCCACGCGCGGGCATGAGGAGCACGAGATGACCACCACCGAACCCGGCAACACCCCGAAACCGACTCCTCGGCCCGGTCCGCCGCGCCCCGGTCCCAAACCGAGCGCCATCCCGCACCACCCTCCGGCGCCACCTGTGGCTGCCGCGCCGACGTGCGATCCGCACCGCTTCGGCCGCGTCGACGACGACGGCACGGTATGGCTCATCACCGCCGCCGGCGAGCGCAAGATCGCGTCGTGGCAGGCGGGCGACGCGGAGGCCGCGTACGCCCACTTCGGCCGCCGGTACGACGACCTGAGCACCGAGGTGGCGCTGCTGGAGCACCGGCTCGGTAGCGGTAGTGGCGACGCCCGCAAGATCAAGTCGGCCGCCGCGACGCTGCTGGAATCGCTGCCGGAGGCCTCGGTACTGGGCGATGTCGATGCCCTGAGTGCCCGGCTGAGCACCATCGTCGAGCAGGCGGGCGCCAGCGCGCAGGAGGAGCGGGCCAAGCGCGACGAGCACCGGGCCGCCCAGACTGCCCGCAAGGAAGCCCTGGCCGCCGAGGCCGAGGAGATCGGCGCCAACTCCACACAGTGGAAGGCCGGCGGCGACCGGCTGCGCGCGATCCTCGACGAGTGGCGGACCATCACCGGCCTGGACCGCAAGGTCGACGACGCGCTGTGGAAGCGCTACTCGGCGGCCCGCGAGGCGTTCAACCGGCGCCGGGGCTCGCACTTCGCCGAGCTCGATCGCGAGCGGGTCGGCGTCCGTCAGGCCAAGGAGGCGCTGTGTGAACGCGCCGAGGCGCTGTCCAGCTCCACGGACTGGGGCGCCACCTCCGCGACATTCCGCGATCTGCTGACGCAGTGGAAGGCCGCGGGCCGCGCCGCCAAGGACGTCGACGACGCCCTGTGGAAGCGGTTCAAGGCCGCCCAGGACACGTTCTTCAGCGCCCGCAACGCGGTCAACGCCGAGAAGGACGCCGAGTTCAACGCCAACGCCGACGCCAAGGCCGAGCTGCTGGCCGAGGCCGAGAAGATCGACATCAGCGATGTCGAGGCCGCGCGCGCGGCATTCCGGGCCATCGGCGACAAGTGGGACGCCATCGGCAAGGCTTCACGCGACCGCACCGCGGAGCTGGAGCGCCGGCTGCGGGCCGTCGAGAAGAAGATCCGCGACGCCGCGCAGAGCGGCTGGAGCGACCCGGAGGCGCAGGCCCGGGCCGACCAGTTCCGCGAGCGCGCCGAGCAGTTCGAGCGTCAGGCCGAGAAGGCCGAGGCCGCCGGCAAGACGAAGGATGCCGAGAAGGCGCGGGCCAGTGCGGCGCAGTGGCGTGAGTGGGCCGACGCGGCTTCCGCCGCGATCAAGAAGTAGGTTCGTCCGGGCCGTCGAGCAGCCCGCGTTTCTGCTGCTCGGCGGTCGATTCGCGGCGCTGCGCCTCGGCGGCCAGCTGCACCGCGGTGCGTGACCACACCACGCGGGCCCAGTGGAACGTCAGCAGGATGACGGCGATCCATGCCAGGTAGAGCCCGAATCCGGGTCCCGGGTAGGGCTTGACGACGGTGTTGCGCGACCAGATGGCCAGCATCCCGAGGAAGCACGACACGGCGGAGCCGGCCAGCGCGATCCAGGCCAGGCCCCAGCGGCGGGTCAGCAGCGCCAGCATCGAGAAGCCGACGCTGAAGACCAGGATCAGCCAGACGAACACCCGCGACGGCAGCAGAATCTTGGCGTCCAGGGCGGCCTGATCGCCGAGCAGGACGTCGAAGCCCTTGACGCCACCGGTGTGCGGCAGCACAAACGACAGCAGGATGACGAAAACGCAGATCGCCACGACCATGGCGCGGCCGCCCGGGTCGATCTCCCGGGCGATGCGCTGCTCGGCGGCGTCGATGTCGTCCTTGAATTCCTCGAATTCGCCGTTCGCGCCGCCGTTGGGCTGTCCGGGCTTGGTGTCGTTCATCGTGAACATCCCTGCTCTACGGGCGTGACGGGGGGCGCGCCGATCTGCGGCATGCCCAGCCCGACGCCGGTGGTGGGTTTGCGGCCCGCGGCGTGCGCGTCGCCCGCGCGGGTGCGGCGGTGGCTGATGATCGGCGTGTCGGCGATCAGGTGGTGCGGGGCGGCACCGGTGACGGTCGTGGCGACGATGTCGCCGGGACGGATGTCGGCGTCACCCGGGGTGAAGTGCACGAGCCGGCCGTCGCGCGCACGGCCCGACATTCTCTCGGTCGCGGAATCCTTGCGGCCTTCGCCGGTGGCCACCAGCAGCTCGACCTCACGGCCGACCTGTGCCAGGTTCTCCTCCCAGGAGATGCGCTCCTGCAGCTCGATGAGCCGCATATACCGTTCGGACACAACCTCTTTCGGAAGCTGGTCGGGCAGCTCGGCGGCCGGGGTACCAGGCCGCTTGGAGTACTGGAACGTGAAGGCGCTGGAGAACCGGGCGCGTTCGACGACGTCGAGGGTGGCCTGGAAGTCCTCTTCGGTCTCCCCGGGGAACCCGACGATGATGTCGGTGGTGATGGCCGCATGCGGGATCGCGGCACGCACCCGTTCGATGATGCCGAGGTACTTCTCGGCGCGGTAGGAGCGGCGCATCTCCTTGAGGATGCGGTCCGATCCCGACTGCAGCGGCATGTGCAGCGTCGGGCAGATGTTCGGGGTGGCCGCCATGGCTTCGATGACGTCGTCGGTGAACTCGGCGGGGTGCGGCGAGGTGAACCGGACCCGCTCGAGGCCCTCGATGTCGCCGCAGGCGCGCAGCAGTTTGGCGAACGCGCCGCGGTCGCGCTCGATGTCGGTCCAGGCGTCCGGATTTTCGCGGAGTCGTTCGTCCTGCGAGAACGAAACGCCATACGCGTTGACGTTCTGGCCCAGCAGCGTGATCTCCAGGACGCCCTGGTCCACGAGGGACTTCACCTCGGCGAGGATGTCGCCGGGACGCCGGTCGACTTCCTTGCCGCGCAGCGACGGCACGATGCAGAACGTGCAGGTGTTGTTGCAGCCCACCGAGATGGAAACCCAAGCGGCGTAAGAAGATTCGCGCGTGGCCGGCAGCGCCGAGGGGAACTCCTGAAGGGCCTCGACGATCTCGACCTGGGCTTCGCGGTTGTGGCGGGCGCGTTCCAGCAGCACCGGCAGTGAGCCGATGTTGTGCGTGCCGAACACCACGTCGACCCACGGCGCCTTGCTCAGCACCGTGTCGCGGTCCTTCTGCGCCAGGCAGCCGCCGACGGCGATCTGCATGTTCGGGTCGGCTTCCTTGCGCGGCGCCAGGTGGCTGATGTTGCCGTAGAGCTTGTTGTCGGCGTTCTCTCGCACCGCGCAGGTGTTGAAGACCACGACGTCGGCGTCGGTGCCGTCCTCGGCACGCCGGTATCCGGCGTCTTCGAGCAGGCCGGCGAGCCGCTCGGAATCGTGGACGTTCATCTGACACCCGTAGGTGCGGACCTGGTAGGTGCGTCCCGCGCCGGAACCCGTAGCGGACTCCGTGGCGTCAGCTTCCACGTCCGGAGTCGCTGTCGAAATCACGTGCCAATCGTACGGGCGGCGCGATTTATACCAAATTTGCCGAAGGGTTTCCGGGTTTCTGTGACTGATCCGCGCGCCGTGGCTTACCTGGGTAGTGTCTGTGCGCATGGTCACCGGCGAGTCACCTGCCACCCCGATGATCTCGGTCAAGGGGGTCAACAAGCACTTCGGCGCACTGCATGTGCTGAAGGACATCAATCTCGAAGTCCCGCGCGGACAGGTGGTGGTGCTGCTCGGGCCGTCAGGTTCGGGTAAGTCGACGTTGTGTCGCACCATCAATCGGCTGGAGACCATCGACTCCGGGTCGATCCACATCGACGGTGAGCTCCTGCCCGAAGAGGGCCGCAAGCTGGCCACGCTGCGGTCCGAGGTCGGCATGGTGTTCCAGTCGTTCAACCTGTTCGCGCACAAGACAATTCTCGAGAACGTCACGCTCGCGCCGATGAAGGTGCGGCGGAAGAACAAGGACGAGGCCCGCAAGAAGGGGCTCGAGCTGCTGGAGCGGGTCGGGGTCGCCAACCAGGCCGACAAGTACCCGGCGCAGCTGTCCGGTGGTCAGCAGCAGCGCGTCGCGATCGCCCGGTCCCTGGCCATGGGCCCCAAGGTGATGCTGTTCGACGAGCCCACCAGCGCGCTGGACCCCGAGATGGTCAACGAGGTGCTGTCGGTGATGACGTCGCTGGCGACCGAGGGCATGACCATGATCGTGGTGACGCACGAGATGGGCTTCGCCCGCCGCGCGTCGAACCGGGTGGTGTTCATGGCCGACGGCACCATCGTCGAGGACGCCGAGCCCGACGAGTTCTTCACGGCGCCGAAGTCCAACCGGGCCCGGGACTTCCTGGGCAAGATCTTGGACCACTGATCGTGGAACGATCGATTGGGCAGAGGTTCGTGACGCGCACTCTGCGCCGCCTGGCCGCCGTCACTGTGCTGATCGTGGCGTTGTTGTCGCTGAGCGCGTGCGGCGCCAACAGCAAGAAGATCACCATCGGCACCAAGTTCGACCAGCCCGGCCTGGCCGCGAAGAAGCCCGACGGCACGCTGGCCGGCTTCGACATCGACGTCGCGACCTACGTGGCCGGGCAGCTGGGCTACAAACCCGACGACATCGAGTGGAAAGAAGCACCGTCGGGTCAGCGCGAGAACCTGATCCAGAACCACCAGGTCGACTTCATCGTCGCCACCTACTCGATCACCGACGCCCGTAAGCAGAAGGTGTCGTTCGCCGGACCGTATCTGGTCACGGGCCAGAGCCTGCTGGTGCGCGCCGACAACAACGAGATCACCAGCGTCGAGTCGCTGCAGAACCACAAGAAGCTGTGCTCGGTGTCGGGTTCCACACCGGCACAACGCATCAAGGACAAGTACCCGGGCGTGCAGCTGCAGCAATACGACACCTACTCGGCGTGCCTGGAGGCGGTGAAGACCGGCGCCATCGACGCGCTCAGCACCGACGAGGTGATCCTGGCGGGCTACGCCGCGCAGACGCCGGGTGCCTTCAAACTCGTCGGCAAGCCGTTCTCGGTGGAGAAGTACGGCATCGGATTGCTCAAGGGCGACAAGGAATTACGCCAGAAGATCAACGACGCCATCGAGAAGATGCAGAAGACCGGCGAGTGGCAGGCCGCGTTCGACCGCAACCTGGGGCCGGCCGGGTTGTCGGCGCCGCCGCCTCCTCCGCTGGACACCAACATCAATGGCGCCGGCGGCGCCAAGCGCGTCGATCTGTGGGGCACCTACGGCGGCAAGATCGTGAAGGCGTTCTGGACGACGATCCAGCTGACGCTGCTCGCCGCGGCCGGGGCACTGATCCTGGGCACCGTGCTGGCGGCGATGCGGCTGTCGCCGGTGCCGGTGCTGCGCTGGCTGGGCACGGCATACGTCAACGTGGTCCGCAACACCCCGTTGACGCTGATCATCCTGTTCTGTTCGTTCGGTATCGGGAACACCCTGCGGATCACCCTGGTCGATCCACATTCACCGACGGCCGTGGTGGACAGCAACTTTCGGCTCGCGGCGCTCGGGTTGACGGTCTACACCGCGTCGTTCGTGTGCGAGACGCTGCGTTCGGGCGTCAACACCGTGCCGCTGGGGCAGGCCGAGGCCGCGCGCTCGCTGGGCATGAGCTTCGGGCAGAACCTGCGGTTGATCCTGTTGCCGCAGGCTTTTCGCGCGGTGATCAATCCGCTGGGTTCGGTGCTGATCGCCCTGGTGAAGAACACCACCATCGCTTCGGCCATCGGCGTGGCCGAGGCGGCGCTGCTGATGAAGGAAATGATCGAGAACACCGCGGCGCTGCTGGCGGTCGGCTCGATCTTCGCCGCGGGTTTCGTGGTCCTGACGTTGCCGTTGGGGCTGTTGTTCGGTTGGTTGGGTAAGCGATACGCGGTGGTGCGGTGATGAGCGCTTGCGCGAAGAACAGAGGACTCCGGTTGAGCGCGTGCGCGAAGGGCGGGCACTGATGAGCGAAGCTTCCGTCCTCTACGACGCCCCGGGCCCACGGGCGCAGCGGCGCAACCTGTTGTTCGCCGCCGTCATCGTCGCGGTGATCATCGCGATGGCCGGCTGGGTGCTGTGGCAGTTCGAGTCGAAAGGCCAACTGACCGAAGCGAAATGGCACCCGTTCCTGACGGCGAACCTGTGGACGACGTACGTGCTGCCCGGGGTGGCCGGCACGTTGACGGCGGCCGCGGTCTCGATCGTGCTGGCGCTCGTCCTAGGTCTGGCGCTGGGCATGGGCCGGTTGTCGGATGCTCGTCCGGTGCGCTGGGTCTGCTCGGTGGTCGTCGAGTTCTTCCGTGCCGTCCCGGTCCTGATCATGATGTTGTTCGCGTATTTCCTGTACGCGCTGTACGACGTCTTCCCGTCGCGCCAACTGGCACTGGCCGGCGTGATCACCGGCCTGACGCTGTACAACGGCACCGTGATCGCGGAGATCGTGCGGGCCGGTGTGCACGCGCTGCCGCGCGGCCAGCGTGAGGCCGCCGTCGCACTGGGTCTGCGGCCCGGTCAGACCCTGCGACTGATCCTGCTCCCCCAGGCCGTGACGTCGATGCTGCCGGTGCTGGTGTCCCAGATGGTGGTGGTGCTCAAGGACACCGCGATCGGCTACCAGATCACCTTCGTCGAGATGGTGCGCCAGGGCACGAACATCGGTTCGGCGTACAGCAACTACATCCCCGCGCTGCTGGTGATCGCGGCCCTGATGATCAGCCTCAACTTCGCGTTGTCGGCACTGGCGACCCGCCTCGAAGCCCGGCTGCGCAAGTCCCGGCGCAGCCCCGAACCACTGCAGATCAAGACCGGGGTTCAGGAGGATGCGCCGGGAACCCCGGCCTGACGCGGTTCGGGCCAGGCGCGCAGCGCCTGATCGGCGACCGCGTGCAATTCGTCGCGGTCGGCACCGCTGTTGGCCTGGACTGCCAGGCCCTGACAGACCGCCCCGATCCAGCGGGCCAGCACCTCCGGGTCCGCCCCGGGTAGTTCGCCCACACGTTGGGCTGCGGTGAACCGTTCGGCCATGTGAGCAACGGCGTCTTCGCGCAGTTGCGCCAGTTCGGCGTGCAATGCCGCCGCCTCGTCGCCGGAGGCCAGGGCGCTCTGCACCAGCAGGCAGCCCCGCGGACCCGCTGTCCCCGCTGACGCGTCGACGGCGCCGTGCACCATGGCGTACGCGGTATCCCATGCGGTGGGCAGGGCCAGCGCCCGTTCCGCGTACCTACCGGGTCCGGCCTGGTAGCGCCGCACGGCGGCCCGGAAAAGGTCGGCCTTGGAACCGTATTCGGCGTACAGCCCGCGCCGGTTCACCCCGGTGGCGGCCGCGAGATCGGCGATGGACACTCCGTCGTAACCGTGCGCCCAGAACAGTCGCATCGCAATGTCCAGGACGCACTCCGGGTCGTACATGCGAGGTCTGCCGATCGCCATCAGCCCCCCTTGTGTGATCCGGGCCACAGTTCGGAATGAAGTCCCGCCGTAGCAGCTTGTCCTGAGCGTACTTAGTAACCGATCGGTTCGAAAGAATCATCCCCACGACTTGGAGAGCTCATGAGCACCACCTCGGAAGCACCACTTGCCGGCCGACGTGCACTGGTCACCGGCGGTTCTCGCGGCATCGGCGCCGCGACTGTGCGCCGGCTCGCCGCCGACGGCGCCGCGGTCGCGTTCACGTACCAGTCGTCGCCCGATGCCGCGCAGGACCTGGTCGACGAACTCGAAGCGACCGGCGCCAAGGTGGCCGCCATCAAAGCCGACAGCGCCGATGCGCTGGCCGTCGCCGCGGCCGTGGATGAAGCCGTCGAGCGGCTCGGCGGCCTCGACATCCTGGTCAACAACGCCGGCGTCGCGCACATCGCCCCGATCGACGACTTCCCGTTGGAAGAGTTCGACCGCCTGGTGAACATCAACGTGCGCGCGGTGTTTGCCGCGATCCAGCGCGCGGTACCGCACCTCGGCCAGGGCGGACGCATCATCACCATCGGCAGTGTGAACGGCGACCGGTCGCCGGTGGGCGGCCTGTCCGTCTACTCCATGACCAAGGCGGCCGTGGCCGGCCTGACGCGTGGCTTGGTGCGCGAGCTCGGCCCACGCGGCATCACCATCAACAACATCCAGCCGGGCCCGATCGCCACCGACATGAACCCTGACGAGGGCGAGCTCGCCGAGTCCCTGCGCCCGCTGATCGCCGTCGGCCGCTACGGCCAGCCGCGCGACGTGGCCAGCGCCGTCGCCTATCTGGCGTCCCCCGAGTCGGGGTTCGTCACGGGCGTCAGCTGGAACATCGACGGCGGTTTCGTGATCTGACGCCGCGTCATCGCAGCAGTCCGCGGGGTTCGCCTTCCCGGTGAACCCCGCGGGCATGCATGTCGTGTCCCTGATGGAGGTTCACTCGATCCCGGGAGGCGTCATGAACGTCGCGGTACGTGCGTTCACAGCAGTTCCAGCTCCAACCCAGACCGTCGCGGCGCTGTGCACCGCGTGCCTGGTTCTCACCGCGGCACCGTCGCCAGGGCGCGCCGCCGCGCAAGCGGTGCCGGTGCTCACCGAACCGAGCATCTCGCTGACGGCGCAGCCGCTGCCGCTCGATCTGCTCAACCAGCAGGTGATGTTCAACGTCGGGCTGTTGGTCGACTGGGTCACCACCGGCGCCGCCCTGTTCCAGCGCCAGGCGCAGATACCGGGGAACTTCGTGGCGGCCATCGGCAGTGGCACGCCGCCACCGGCTGCCGCCGCGCAAGCCTTGAGTGCGTTCGCCGACATCGAGTTCGAGGCCGGACGCGATCTCGTCGGGTTCGCCCAGGACATCGCGGTGTTCCAGCTCCAGTTCCGAGCCACCACCCTGTCCGCATTCCCGCCGTTCAACTCGGGACCCGGTCAGCAGTTCGTCGTCGACACCACCACACTCGGCCTCAACGTCACACAGCAGATGGCGGACTTCGCACGAGCGGTGATCACGTCAGTGGAAAAGTTCACCCACAACATGCTGGGGACACCAGTGCCGACAACGATCGCTGCGGTGAATCCCACCGCAGCCATTGACGTCCCGCAGACACCGAAGACACTGGCCCCCACGAAAACACCGACCATGCAACAGGATTCGATCGCCTCGACGTTCAGCCCCAAGCCACCCAAGCTCCCGGCGCCGCCGAAGAAGCCCCGCCAACTTGTCGACGTGGCGGCCGGCGACATCGATCACCCACCGGCCGGCAAGTTCGCGCCACCGAAGTTGTCGGCACCCAAGTTCTCGGCGCCGAAGTTCTCCGCGCCCAAGTTGTCGCTACCGAAGCTGTCGCTGCCCAAGATCACGCACCCGCAACCCAAGGGAGCGGCCAAAGGCTAGACCGCGCGGCGCTGCCGTTCCTGCGTGAGCTGGGTGTTGACCACATCGAAGGCCATGCCCTGGCTGTACCCGCGGCGTGCCAACATCGCGACCAGGCGCCGGGTCACCTTCATCTCGTCGTCGAGGTTCTCCCGCCGGAGCTTCGCGGCGACCAGTTCCTCGGCGCGCACCCGCCACTCACCCGCGTCGACGCTGTCGAGCGTCTCGGCGATCACGTCGGCGTCGATTCCTTTGGTCCGCAACTCAGAAGCCAAGGCACGCTTGCCTTTTCCCGCATTGGTGCGACGTTCACGCACCCACTGCTCGGCAAAGGCCACGTCGTCGACGAGGCCGACCTCGGCGAGCCGGTCCAGCACCCGGGCGCTGACATCCTCGGGGAAGCCGCGCTTGGTCAGCTGAGCTTCGAGCTCGGCCCGACTGCGCGCCCGGGTGGTGAGCAGACGCAGGCACACGTCCCGCGCCTGCTCCTCACGCCGCCGCGGCTGCGCCGGCTCGGCCTCAGAAGTCGACCGGGGCGGGAAGGACGTCATCGGCCGCACCATCGGTCACCACTGCACCGATACCGAGCTTCTCCTTGATCTTCTTCTCGATCTCGTTGGCGGCATCCGCGTTCTGCAGCAGGTAGTTACGGGCATTCTCCTTGCCCTGCCCCAGCTGCTCGCCGTCGTAGGTGAACCACGAACCGGACTTACGGATGAAGCCGTGCTCGACGCCCATGTCGATGAGCGAGCCCTCACGCGAGATACCGCGACCGTAGAGGATGTCGAACTCGGCCTGCTTGAACGGCGGCGACACCTTGTTCTTGACGATCTTGACGCGGGTGCGGTTACCGACCGCGTCGGTGCCGTCCTTGAGCGTCTCGATACGGCGCACGTCCATACGCACCGAGGCGTAGAACTTCAAAGCCTTACCACCCGTGGTGGTTTCGGGCGAACCGAACATCACGCCGATCTTCTCGCGCAGCTGGTTGATGAAGATGGCGGTGGTACCGGAGTTGTTCAGCGCACCGGTCATCTTGCGCAGCGCCTGGCTCATCAGGCGGGCCTGCAGACCGACGTGGCTGTCACCCATCTCACCCTCGATCTCGGCGCGCGGCACCAGGGCGGCGACCGAGTCGATGACCAGGATGTCGATGGCGCCGGAGCGGACCAGCATGTCGGCGATCTCCAGCGCCTGCTCACCGGTGTCCGGCTGGGAGACCAGCAGCGCGTCGGTGTCGACGCCGAGCTTCTTGGCGTACTCGGGGTCCAGGGCGTGCTCGGCGTCGATGAACGCCGCGATGCCGCCGGCCGCCTGGGCGTTGGCCACGGCGTGCAGGGCCACGGTGGTCTTACCCGAGGACTCCGGGCCGTAGATCTCGACGACGCGGCCACGCGGCAGGCCACCGATACCGAGCGCGACGTCCAGTGCGATGGATCCGGTCGGAATGACCGAAATCGGTTGGCGCGACTCTTCTCCCAGCCGCATGACCGAGCCCTTGCCGAAGCTCTTGTCGATCTGTGCCAGCGCGAGCTCGAGTGCCTTCTCGCGATCTGGGGCCTGTGCTGCCATGGTGGTCTCCGTCCTCGTGGGTGTCCGTTGATCGGGTTTCCGATCGGTTGGCCGTGACGCTAGATGAGGCCACCGACAAGTTTTTCGAACTGACACCACAGTAGCGAACAGATGTTCGACTTCAAGCGGACACGCCGATCAATGACCGGTCACGCGGTGATCGCCACGGTCTTCGTGGTCATCGCCTTCGAGGTCACAGTGAACGCTGGCGCCGCAGGCCCAGCGCCCTCATCAGGGACAGCGCGCGCAGACCGGCGGCCGGTGCCACGTCGGTACCGCGGGCGATCACGCCGCGCCAGCGCGGTACGACACGGAAGATCTGACGGGAATCCATCAGCTCCAGGGCAGCTCGTGCGATGTCGTCGGCCGCCAGCGGCTTGGGACCCGAGAACAGCAGCGCCGCACCGGGGTCGTGGGTCCGCGAGTTGACCATCTCGGTGTTCACCACATCGGGGCACAGCGCCCTGACCCGGATCGGCAGGCCCGCGCCGCGCAGTTCGCCCTGCAGAGAGGTGGTGTACGACAGCACCGCCGCCTTGCTCGCGGCATACACGGCCAGCCCCGGCACCGGCGTCAGCGCCGAGATGGACGCGATGTTGAGGATGACACCGCCACCGGCTCCCATGGCGTTGACCGCCGCCATGCAGCCCGCCATCATGCCGCGGACGTTGACGTCGAGGGTCTGCACGACGTGCTCGGCGGGCTGCTCCCAGGAGTTCCCCGCGTGCAGCACACCGGCGTTGTTGACCCACACCGCGAGTCGGCCCTGCTGCGCAGCCAGTGCCGCCACGGCCTCATGGCCGGCGACGTCGCGCACATCCTGGGCGACGCCCCACGCACCGCGCCCGACGGACTCCGCCGCGCGCTGTGCGGCGTCCCCGTCGACGTCGGTGATCAGTACGC
This sequence comes from Mycobacterium sp. SMC-17, assembly GCF_045310915.1. NCBI lineage: Bacteria > Bacillati > Actinomycetota > Actinomycetes > Mycobacteriales > Mycobacteriaceae > Mycobacterium > Mycobacterium sp. SMC-17. The sequence continues at coordinate 12,662 of NZ_JBJIAK010000064.1, forward strand.
GGTGTCCCGCCGCGGCAAGGGCTTTCGCGATGGCGAGGCCGATTCCCCGCCCAGCTCCGGTGACTACGGCAATGCTGGCGCTCATCGGCGTGTTGTCGTCCTTCCATCGTGGGGTTCACGCACGACGCTATCGGGGCACTCTCGGCGAACACCATGTCGTCGGCCGACAAACACCGAAGCGTGAACCGTGCGGAGAGACCAAAAGACCGGCGCTCACCACTGATCGCGCGGGACGTCGAAGTCCGCGCACAGGGCGCGCCAGACGTCGCGGGGTTCGACGCCCGCTTCGATCGCTTGCGCCGGGGTACGGCCACCGAGCGCGGCCAGCACATGGTCCGACACCAACGCAGCGCCGCGCGCCGCACCGAACTGCTCTTCGATCAGCAGGGTGAATTCGGTCAGTCGCACCGCACCAACCTACTCAGCGGCGCCGCCGAGCGCCGCTCGGCATACGGCCACCGGGTCGGCGACGTCCGCGCCGCTGGCACCGGCGCGCCGGGCCGCCTCCCGGTACGACGGCGTCGCCAGCACGCGGCCCACTGTCGCCACCAGTGCTTCGGCGGTCAACGGCCGGATCAGCTCGCCACTCCCCTGTCGCACAATCCGATTGGCGATCTCCCACTGGTCACCGCCACCGGGCACCACGACCAGCGGTACCCCGGCCAGCAGCGTCTTGGACACGATGCCGTGGCCACTGCCGCAGATCATGACATCGGCCCGCTTCAGCAGTTCGTCCTGCCGCCCGAGCCCGACGGCGGCCCACGGCGGCACCGGCGCGTCGGGACCGCGCAGCCGCGAGACGACGACGCGCGCGCCGTCGGGCAGCGTCTGCCCGGGGATCAGCGTCTCGAGCGCCAGGTCGTCCAGGCCCTGCATCCCCGTCGTCGCGGTCGACGGCGCCACCACCACGACCGGCCCCGAACCGGGCGGTATGTCGAGCACCGCGGTCGTGGGCTCGAAGTGCAGCGGCCCCACGACGACGGCTCCGGCCGGCCAGTCCGGCCGCGGCACCTCCAGCCCGGGCAAGGTCGCGATCAGCCGCCGCGCCGGCCCGGGATCGCTTGCGGGCAAGCCGATTCCGACGCGCGCCGCAGACCGCTGCCGGTTTCCCTGGCGCACCGAACGCGCCGTGAGGAACCGCAGCGTCGCGTCCCGCAGCCGGCCGCGCACGCCGACGCCCGGCGCCAGGCCACTGCCCAGCGGCGGCAGGCCCTTCGACGGCAGATACAGCGGGTGCGGGGTCAGCTCGACCCACGGCAGTCCCATCAGCTCGGCGGCCATCCCGCCGCACACCGTGATGACGTCGGACACGATCAGGTCGGGCGCCGGCTCTCGCAGCGACGAGTCATTGAGCACCGCCATCCGGGCCGCACGCTCGTGAATCTTGGCGCCCGAGTCGAGGTCGTCGTCGCCGTCCTCGGGATCCAGCCCGAGCAGCTCCCGCGCATCGACGCCGGCCTGCCGTGCGGTGTCGAGCCATTGCCGGCCGGTGAACAGCACCGGATGGTCGCCGGCAGCCCGGAACCGGAGGCACAGCGCGATGGCCGGAAAGGCATGGCCGGGGTCCGGCCCGGCAACGACGGCGACGCGCATCGGGTCACCCTGTCACACCGGGGCCTGTGCGCCGGCGGGCAGGCGCACTACCGTGGCCGGTATGACACAGAGCACACCGGCCGTGACCCAGACCAACGCCGAGATCGTCGAATCCTTCCTGTACGCGCTGCAGGCCGAGGACATGGACACCGCCGACTGCCTGCTCGACGACAACCTCGTCTACGAGAACGTCGGGCTGCCGACCATCCACGGCCGCACGCGCGCGATGAAGCTGTTCCGCCCCATGAAGAAGAGCCCGGTCAGTTTCGAGGTCAAGTTCCACCGCATCGTCGGCGAGGGCACGACGGTGCTCAACGAGCGCACCGACGCGCTGGTCATCGGTCCCGTGCGCCTGCAGTTCTGGGTCTGCGGGGTCTTCGAGGTGCACAACGGCAAGATCACGCTGTGGCGCGACTACTTCGACATGTTCGACATGGCCAAGGCCACGCTGCGCGGCCTCATCGGCGCCGTCGTCCCGGCTCTGCGTCCGACCATGTGACCCCCGGTAAAATCGGCCACCATGGCCAATGAGAACCGCCCGAAGCCCAACGCCTGGCAGTACATCAAGTACAGCTACGGCGGCCGGCTGCCCGACTCGATGCGGGCGTGGGTGACCGAGGACCTCATCGGCAAGGGCGCAACGCTGCGGATCGTCATCCGCATGTTCGTCCCGGCGTTTCTGATCCTGATCCCGATCTGGTTCCTGCCCGAGCTCCTCGGCATCACCGGAGGGCAGGATCTCGTCATCCGCCTCAGCGCGACAGTGCCGATCCTGATCCCGGTGATCTACTTCTCGCACGCCCTGAACAAGATCTGGCGCCGCCACATGCTGGTCAAGCACGGCATCGACCCGAAGCTGCTCGAAGAGTCCTTGCGGCAGAAGAACGCCCACATCCACGCGGCCTACGAAGAGCGGTACGGCCGCCGGTCCGACGACGGCACGGGCAGCACCACGATCTAGCGGCCGTCAGGCCTGGCGCAGCCGTCCGAGTTCGTCGAAGGCCTGCGCCCAGGCGCTGAGCCGGTCCGTGGCGGCGACCAGTTCGCTGCGGTAACGCTGCTCGGACATCGACCGCGCCGAGCCCGCACCGCTGTTCGCCGCGGACACCAATTGTGCTGCCGCCGTGGCGATGTCGCCGTACTGCCGCACGCCTGCCTCGAGCTGGGCCGTGTACGCATTGATGGTCGGGACCAGATGTCCGCGGGACTGCGGGACCGAGCCGGCCGCGCGTTCCATGGCGACGACTTCCGCGGCCGTACCGGCCAGCGCCGCAGCCGACACGTTGGCCGCGGCGGTCACCTCGGCGATCTCGCCGGCCGGCAGCAACTGGCCGCGCTGGATGACGCTCAGCAGCGAGTACAGCCCGCGTTCGGCCGATGCCAGGGTCTCCATCGGACGCCGGGCCGCCGAGCCTCTGGGCGGCAGCCGCCGTGAAGTCCGCGCGGGCGGCAGGGGCTCGCCGCGCAGCCACCGGTACCGCAGGAAGCACAGCGTGGCCAGGAAGGCGGCGCCGCCGGCGATGGGGCCGGTGATGATCAGCACCCAGAACGGCGTGCTCCAGGCCGCCAGCAGTGCCGTCAGCCCGATCCAGAAGGCGCTGGCGCCGGCGAAGAGCCAGCCCAACCGCAGCGCCCAGCGGCGCTTGCGCAGCAGGCGCGCCCGCGGGTCGGCGGCGGCGCCGAGGCGCTGGGCCACCAGGTCGGACAATTCGGCAGCGGTGTCGATGCTGCGTTGCAGGACTGCCTGCCAGCCCCGGGTCTCCCCGGGACGGCCGGCCGACTGGGCGTTCACCGCTGCCCCCTCACATCTCGAAAGTTACTGCGACAGTGGATTTTCCGGAGCCGGGTTGGCTGCCGGAGCCGCGGGAGTGGCCGGTGCGGCGGCGCCGCCGGACGGCAGGGAGTTGCCCTGCATCGAGGCACGGATCTGCTCCAGGCGCGAATGCCCGGCCATCTGCACGCTGGCCTGCTGGACCTCCATCATGCGGCCCTGCACCGAGTTCTGCGCCAGCTCGGCAGAGCCCATGGCGTTGGCGTAGCGACGCTCGATCTTGTCGCGCACCTCGTCGAGGCTCGGGGTGTTGCCCGGCGCGGCGATCTCGGTCATGGAACGCAGCGAGGCGCTGACCTGCTCCTGCATCTTGGCCTGCTCGAGCTGCGACAGCAGCTTGGTGCGCTCGGCGATCTTCTGCTGTAGCACCATGGCGTTCTGCTCGACGGCCTTCTTGGCCTGCGTCGCGGCCTGCAGCGACTGGTCGTGCAGCCCCTTGAGGTCCTCGACGCTCTGCTCGGCGGTCACCAGCTGGGCGGCGAAGGCCTCGGCGGCGTTGTTGTACTCGGTGGCCTTGGCGACGTCGCCGGCCGCGGTGGCCTGGTCGGCCAGGGTCAGCGCCTGACGGACGTTGGCCTGCAGCTTCTCGATGTCGGCGAGCTGACGGCTCAGGCGCATCTCCAGCTGGCGCTGGTTGCCGATGACCGAGGCGGCCTGCTGAGTCAGGGCCTGGTGCTGGCGCTGGGCCTCCTCGATCGCCTGCTGAATCTGCACCTTCGGGTCGGCGTATTCGTCGACCTTGGAGCTGAACAGCGCCATGAGGTACTTCCAGGCCTTGACAAAGGGATTGGCCATGAGATCGGTCCGCCTTCGTGTCGTTCGTTGATTCGGGATCGGTTGTCAGGTTGCCGGCCACACGGTGGCAGCGCGTCTACAGCCAACCTAGTGGGTATGGACAGCCGGACGCAGCCCGCATGCAGGATTACGGCGCGGCGAATGCCAGACGCGTTCGAGCTGCGGTTCCGGCCCCGGCGACTCAGGCAACTGCCATGGCGAGAGCCTGTGGGATGACGACCTTGGTCGCGACGTCGATGTTGGCCACCGTGCGGTCGGCCTCGGCGCGCTCGGTGTGCAGCATCTGCTCGGCGGCGTCGGCCAGAACCTGGGACAGCGGCACGTCCAGGGCGCCGCAGATGGCACCGAGCAGTTCACTCGAGGGTTCCTTGCGGCCCCGCTCGACCTCGGACAGGTAGCCCAGGCTCACCCGAGCACCGTCGGACACCTCGCGCAGTGTGCGTCCCTGCCCGGTACGGGCCTGACGCAGCACGTCGCCGATGACCTCACGCAGCAATGTCGTCATCGTGTTTCCCTTCGCCCTGAAGTAACAGCAGCCGCGCAGCCCGGCCGGACCACCCGTTCTACACGGTCTTGTAGGCACCAACGTGGCGACGCACCGCTTTGGTTCCCGGGCTGCCGGATCAGGGCCGGCGAAAAGCGGAGACGACGTAGTCGATGCCGGTCAGCACCGTCAGCACGACGGCGGCCCACATGAACACCCAGGCGGTGGTCAGCCATGGCGCGGGCCAGGCGTGCAGGGGCAGGACGAACAGGCCGATCGCCACGGCCTGCACCAACGTCTTGAGCTTGCCGCCGCGGCTGGCGGGGATGACGCCGCGCCGGATCACCGCGAAGCGCAACAGCGTCACCGCGAGCTCGCGGGCCAGGATCACGACCGTGATCCACCACGGCAGGTCGCCGAGCATCGACAGCCCGATCAGCGCGGCGCCGATCAGCGCCTTGTCGGCGATGGGATCGGCCAGCTTGCCGAATTCGGTGACCATGTCGAAGCTGCGGGCGATCTCGCCGTCGAACCGGTCGGTGATGACGGCGGCCGCGAACACGACGAAAGCGGCTATCCGCCAACGAGTTTCGTGACCGTCTCCGGCGAACAGCGCGGCCAGGAACACGGGCACCAGCACGATGCGCAGTCCGGTCAGCAGATTGGCGATGTTCGCCACGCCGGCGCGCGAGGCGCGCGGATCGGTATCTGACTGGCCTGTCACCGACACAGGATATCCGGTCACCTACCGGGCGATACGCAGCCGATACCCTCCACATGTGAGCGACGCACCGAAACCCGCCACCACTGGGCTGGTGGTTCGCCGCGCCCGGACTTCCGATGTACCGGGAATCAAGGCCCTCGTGGACATCTACGCGGGAAAGATCCTGCTGGAAAAGAACCTGGTGACCCTCTACGAGGCGGTCCAGGAGTTCTGGGTCGCCGACCTGCACGGCGAGATCGTCGGCTGTGGCGCATTACACGTGCTGTGGGCCGACCTCGGTGAGGTGCGTACCGTCGCCGCGCACCCCAAGGTGCGCGGCATGGGCGTCGGGCACGCCGTGGTGGCCAAGCTGCTCGACGTGGCCCGGGACCTGCAGCTGCAGCGCGTCTTCGTGCTGACCTTCGAGACCGATTTCTTCAGCCGGCACGGCTTCAAGGAGATCGAGGGCACGCCCGTCACCGCCGAGGTGTACGAGGAGATGTGCCGCTCGTACGACACCGGTGTGGCGGAGTTCCTGGACCTGTCCTACGTCAAGCCGAACACCCTGGGCAACACCCGGATGCTGGTCACGCTGTAGCTAGTCGGCGCCTTCGGCTGCCGCGTTCCGGCGCGCCACGATGCGGTCGCGCATGTCCATGATCGCGGCCCGCCGACGGGACCGTCCGCCACGGCCGAACGACGGCAGCGTCGGGATCACCTCGATCTTGTCCGACACCCCGATCATGAGCTCGGCGATCTCCAGCACCAGCTCGTTGAGCTCGTCGACCTGCTGACCCATCGCCATGAACGCGCTCAGCGACTCCAGGACCACGCGCGCCACCAGCACGATCGCGACGCAGGTGACCGGACCGGCGAGCACCAGCCAGAACACGCCGAGCACTGCGGACAACTCGAACGCCACCACGGCGCCCGCCAGATACAGAACCACCGCACCGGCGATGACCAGCCCGTACAACAGCGGAACCACGTGCTGCGCCGTCGACTTCCGGAACCCGAAGTCGGTGAACGCCGTCAGCGCGGGCCACCTGCGGCCACCGGATTCGAGCTCGGTGTCGAGCTCCGCGTCCGTTGCTGCGCTGCGCGAAATGTCAACCACGGCAAAGCCTCCTTAGGAGTCCAGCCTCCCACAGTCGGCGCCGTCAGCGACCGATCGTCGTTGTTATCCGCACCGCCGATCAGTCCGGGTGTGATGTCGGCAACACCGGTCAGAAACCGGGGTCGTCGCCCATCGAACCGTTGGCGTCCGAGCCGCCCTGGATCAGCATCAGCGTGCCGGCGAGCTCATCGGGCTTGACCAGGACCTCACGGGCCTTGGAGCCCTCGGACGGCCCGACGATGCCGCGGGTCTCCATCAGGTCCATCAGGCGGCCGGCCTTGGCGAACCCGACCCGCAGCTTGCGCTGCAGCATCGAGGTCGACCCGAACTGGCTCGACACGACCAGCTCGACGGCCTGCAGGAAGACATCCATGTCGTCGCCGATGTCGCTGTCGATCTCGCGCTTCTCGACGGTCTTGACCGTGACGCCGTCGATGAACTCGGGCTGGGCCTGCTGCTTGGTGAAGGCGACGACGGCCTGGATTTCGTCGTCGCTGACGAACGCACCCTGGACGCGGATGGGCTTGGGCGCCTCCGACGGCTGGAACAGGCCGTCGCCCTTACCGGTGAGCTTCTCGGCGCCGATCTGGTCGAGGATGACGCGCGAGTTGGTCGCGTTGGTGACGCCGAATGCCATGCGGGACGGCACATTTGCCTTGATCAGACCGGTCACGACCGACACCACCGGCTGCTGGGTGGCCAGCACCAGGTGGATGCCCGCGGCGCGGGCCTTCTGGGTGATGCGGACGATGGCGTCTTCGACGTCGCGCGGCGCCTGCATCATCAGGTCGGCCAGCTCGTCGACGACGCACAGGATGTACGGGTAGGTCTTGTAGACCCGCTCGCTGCCCAGCGGCGCGGTGATCTCGCCCGAGCGCACCTTCTTGTTGAAGTCGTCGATGTGCCGGACACCGCTGGCGCTCATGTCCTGGTAGCGCTGCTCCATCTCCTCGACCAGCCACGCCAGCGCGGCGGCGGCCTTCTTCGGGTCGATGATCACGGGCGTGATGAGGTGCGGAATGCCTTGGTAGGGCGGGAATTCCACCATCTTCGGGTCGACCAGGATCATCCGGACCTCGTCGGGCGTGGCGCGCTGCAGCAGCGACACCAGCATCGAGTTGATGAAGCTCGACTTACCCGAACCGGTGGAGCCGGCCACCAGGAGGTGCGGCATCTTGGCCAGGTTGTAGCTGATGAAGTGGCCTTCGACGTCCTTGCCGATGCCGAACACCATCGGGTGGTGGTCCTTGCGGGTGCTCGGCGCGTTCAGCACGTCCTTGAGCCGCACCATCTCGCGGTCGCTGTTCGGCACCTCGACACCGACCAGAGACTTACCGGGGATCGGCGCGAGGAGGCGGATGTGCTCGTTGGCCACCGCGTAGGCGAGGTTGCGCTGCAGCTGGGTGAACCGCTCGACGCGGACGCCCGGCCCGAGCTCGATCTCGTACCGGGTGACGGTCGGGCCGCGCTGAAATCCCACGACCGTGGCGTCGACCTTGAACTGCTCCATGACCTCGGAGATGGCCGACATGATGCGGTCGTTGTCGCGGCCTACACGCTTCGGCGGGTCACCGTCGGACAGCAGGTCCAGCGGCGGCAGCGTGTAGTCGCCCTCGATGACGCGGTCCAGCGACAAGCCGTCGTCCTGCGCCTTTTCCAGGGCCTTGGCCTTGGTGGGCACCGGGTCCGCGACGTTCTGGGCCTTGCGGCGGCGCGCCGGCTTGGCGGCCGGCTCGGGCGCGGTCGGCGCTTCGTCGGCGGCGGGCTCGACGGGGTAGTTGTCCATCGGCGTGCGGCCCAGCGGGCGTGTCATGGCCGCGGTGGTCTGGTCCGAGCCGGGCCAGGCCTCGGGTTCGTCACGCGAGTAGGTGGGGTCGTCGTAGTAGCCGTCGGAGAAGTCGTCGGCGAAGTCGTCGACAAAGCCGGCCTGGCTGTCGTCGTACTCCGCGTCGTGCTCGCCGTGCAGGCGGCCGGAAACCATGTAGCGCAAGGTGTCCGGCAGTTCCCGGATGGTCGTGCCGGTGACGAGCAGCAGGCCGAACAGCACGCCCATGATGAGCAGCGGCGTGGCGATCCAGACGGTCAGCCCGTCCGAGAGCGGCCCGCCGATGACGAAGCCGACGAAGCCGGCGGCGCCGCGGCGCTCCCCCGGCTCGGTGGGTGCGCCGGCCCAGATGTGCCACAGGCCCAGTACCGGCAGCCCGATCATGGCGGCGCCGAGGATCAGCCGGGGCCGGGCGTCGGGGTTCGGATGGGTGCGCATCAGCGTGACGGCCAGTGCGAGCAGCAGCACCGGCAGCACCACGACCGCGGCTCCGATGACGGTGCGGACGCCGTAGTCGATCCAGGCGCCGACCGGGCGGGCCGCGTCGAACCAGGAACTCGCCGCGATGAGGAAGGCGACGCCGAGCAGCGCCAGCGCGATGCCGTCACGGCGGTGTCCGGGCTCGAGTTCGCGGGCCCGGCCGACGCTGCGGGCGGTGGTTCCGGCGCCCTTGGCGAGCATCAGCCAGCCGGCGCGGGCGCCACGACCCACTGCAGCACCGGCCGTGGCGACCGGCGACGGATGCGGCGCGGGTTTGCGGGCCGGCTTTCGGGCGGGCGATTTCGGGGCCGGCGGACGTGCCGGCCGGCCCGACTTTGCACTGCCTGACTTCGATGAACGCGCCCCCGAACCGGCTGCGCCACGATTCGCCGACCCGGCCTTGGCCCGGTTAGCTGAGCTCGTTGCGGTTTTACTCGCCATGGCTGCCAGCCTAGTCGCAATCACCCCATCTGCACCATCTGCCACACAAGTAACGCTTGGGTCACGACCAGCACCGCAGATCTGCTGGTCACGGACCAGTGGGAGCCACGTCACACGTGCGGCGCGCGCCGGTCTAACGTGGACACCTGTCTAGGTCAGCTATCTATCGAGGAGTTCTTCATGCCCGTCGTTGTCGTCGCCACCATGAAAGCCAAGCCCGAGTCCGTCGACCTGGTCCGCGCCGCGTGCGTCGAGGCCGTCGACGCCGTGCACGGCGAACCGGGCTGTGAGCTCTACTCGCTGCACGAGGCCGACGGCGGCACCTTCGTGTTCGTCGAGCAGTGGGCCGACGCCGATGCCATCAAGACCCACAGCACCGCCCCGGCCATCGGCAAGCTGTTCGGCGCCATCGGCGAGCACCTCGACGGCGCGCCCGACATCAAGATGCTCGCGCCCGTGGTCGCCGGCGATCCGGCCAAGGGCCAGCTGCGGGGGCAGTAGCCATGGGTGAGCTGAGCGGCAAGGTCGCCTTCATCACCGGCGCGGCGCGTGGCCAGGGCCGCGCGCACGCGGTGAAGCTGTCTTCGATGGGCGCCGACATCATCGCCGTCGACCTGTGCGACCAGATCGCGTCGGTCCCCTACCCCATGGCCACGCCCGACGATCTGGCCGCGACGGTGAAGCTGGTCCAGGACAACGGCGCCCGGATCATCGCCGGCCAGGCCGACGTCCGTGACCGCGATGCCCTCAAGACCGCGCTCAAGGCCGGCGTCGAGGAACTCGGCGGACGGCTGGACATCGTCATCGCCAACGCCGGGATCGCGCCGATGGCCGGTGAAGACGCCTGGCAGGACGTCATCGACGTCAACCTGACGGGCGTCTACAACACGCTGGACGTGGCGATGCGGCCGATGGTCAAGGCCGGCAACGGTGGATCGATCGTGCTGATCAGCTCGGTGGCCGGACTGGTCGGGCTGGCCTCACCGATGGCCGGGTCGGTGGGCTATGCCGCCGCCAAGCACGGCATGGTGGGACTGATGCGGGTTTACGCGAATCTGCTTGCGTCGCAGAACATCCGGGTCAACTCGATCCATCCGGCCGGGGTCGACACCCCGATGATCGACAACGAGTTCACCCGGAAGTGGTTGAGTCAGTTGACCTCCGACTCCGAAGCGGCCAAATCGGCGCCGAACATGACCAACGCGCTGCCCGTGCAGGTGCTCGAGGCCGAGGACATCGCCAACACCGTGGCGTGGCTGGTGTCGGACGCCGGGCGGTACATCACCGGCGTGACCCTGCCGGTGGACGCCGGCTTCGTCAACAAGCGCTGACATGGCCCGCAACGCCGCGGCGCAGACGGCTTTCGGGCCGATGGTGCTCGCCGCGATCGAGCAGCACGAGCCGCCGGGTCGTCGTCTGGTCGATGACGACCTGGCGGCATCTTTCCTGCCGCCGGGCCTTCGCACACTGGTGGCGGCCACCCGGTGGTCGCCGTCGACTTCGAGCACGACGACCTGATGGCCGCCCTCGCCGCTGCGGGGTACCGCCGTGATGCCCGCACGTTCTTCATCTGGGAGGGCGTCACGCAATACCTGACCGCCGAAGCGGTCGATGCCACGCTCGCGCAACTACGCTCCGCGCCGGCGGGCAGCCGACTCGACTTCACCTACGTGCAGCGCGATTTCATCGACGGCGTCGACATCGCCGCCGCGCCATCGCTGTACCGCCGGTTCCGCGAGCGCAGCGAGGTCTGGAAGTACGGACTCCGACCCGACGAGATCGACCGGTTCCTGGACGGTTACGGCTGGCGACTGCTCGACCAGTTGGGGCCGGACCAGGCGCGTGACCGCTATGTGCGCCCGACCGGCCGGGCGCTGCCGACCTCGAGTCTCGAGTGGTCGGCGCTGGCCCGGAAGATTTAGACCTCGAGGACGGTCGGCACGATCATCGGCTGGCGCCGGTAGGTCTCGCCGACCCATTTGCCGACGGCCCGACGGACCGCCTGGACGATGCGTGCGGGGTCGGTGACCTGCTCGGCGACAAGGGTTTCCAGTGCCGTCTGCGCCTTCTCGGCGCCCGGCTCGAGAGCCTTGGGGTCCTCGGAGAAGCCCCGCGAGTGCAGGTGCACCGGGGCCACCGGCTTGCCGGTCTCGCGGCTGATCACCACGGTGACCGCGATGAAACCCGAAGTCAGCGTGAGCCTTTCGCCCAGCGTGGCGTCACCGACGTCACCCAGCACCAGACCGTCGACGAACACCTTGCCGACCGGCACGGCGCCGGCGATCCGGGCCTGGCCATTGATCAGGTCGACGCTGACGCCGTTCTCGGCGAGGACGACGTTCTCCTCCGGCACGCCGGTGCGGATCGCGAGTTTGGCGTTGGCGCGCAGGTGCCGCCAGGTGCCGTGCACCGGCATGACGTTGCGCGGCCGCACCCCGCGGTACAGGAACAGCAGCTCGCCGGCGTAGGCGTGGCCCGAAACATGCACGCGCACTTGCTGATTGGTCACGACGCGGGCGCCGATCTTGGCCAGCGAGTCGATCACGCCGTAGACGGCTTCCTCGTTGCCGGGGATCAGCGAGCTGGACAGGATGATCAGGTCGCCGGCCGTCAGCGTGATGCTGCGGTGCTCACCGCGCGACATCCGGGACAACGCCGCCATGGGCTCACCCTGCGTGCCCGTGGTGATGAGCACGACCCGGTCGGCCGGCAGCAATTCGGCCGCGCCGATGTCGACGACGTCATCGTCGTGGACGTTGAGGAAGCCGAGTTCCTTGGCGATCCCCATGTTGCGGACCATCGAGCGGCCGACAAAGGACACCTTGCGACCCAGCGCCACGGCGGCGTCGATGATCTGCTGAACCCGGTCGACGTTCGAGGCGAAGCACGCCACGATGACGCGGCCGTCCGCGCCGCGGATCAGCCGGTGCAGGTTCGGTCCGACCTCGCTCTCGGACGGACTGACCCCGGGAATCTCGGCGTTGGTCGAGTCGCACAGGAACAGGTCGACGCCCTGTTCGCCGAGCCGGGACATGCCGGGCAGGTCGGTGGGCCGGCCGTCCGGCGGCAGCTGATCGAGCTTGATGTCACCGGTGTGCAGCACGGTGCCGGCACCGGTGTGCACGGCGATGGCGAGGGCGTCGGGAATCGAGTGGTTGACCGCGAAGTACTCGCACTCGAACACCCCGTGGGTGCTGCGCTGCCCCTCGGCGACGATCTGCATGTTCGGCTTGAGCCGGTGCTCACGGCACTTGGCGGCCACCAGGGCCAGCGTGAACCGCGAGCCCACCACGGGGATGTCCGGCCGCATCTTGAGCAGATACGGAACGGCGCCGATGTGGTCCTCGTGCGCGTGGGTGATCACCAGCGCCTCGATGTCGGCCAGCCGGTCCTCGATGTGCCGGATGTCCGGCAGGATCAGGTCGACGGCGGGCTCGTCGTGCGTCGGGAACAACACGCCGCAGTCGATGATGAGCAGCCGGCCGAGATGCTCGAAAACCGTCATGTTGCGGCCGATTTCGCTGATGCCGCCCAGGGCCGTCACACGCAGACCGCCCGGCTCCAACGGGCCGGGCGGTGCGAAGTCGGGTCTGGTCACGCAAGCACCGATGCCGCACGGAGGTCCGCTTCGAGCGCCGTGAGCTGTTCGGCACTGGCGGGCACCTGGGGCAATCGCGGGTCACCGACCTCGATACCCAACAACCGCAGCCCTTCCTTGCTCATGGTGACGCCGCCGAGCCGGTTCTGCGCGTTGCTCAACGAGCTGAGCCCCAGGTGAATCTTGCGGGCGGTGGCGATGTCACCGGAGTTGAACGCCGACAGCAGCGCGCGCAGCTCCGCAGCGGCCACGTGGCCCCAGACGCTGATGAATCCGGTGGCACCCATCGCCAGCCACGGCAGGTTGAGCGCGTCGTCACCCGAGTAGTAGGCCAATCCGGTCTCGGCCATCATCTGCGCGCCACCGTTGAGATCGCCCTTGGCGTCCTTGACGGCGACGATGTTCGGGTGCCGCGCCAAGGTGCGAATGGTGTCCCACTCGATCGGGATCGACGACCGCGGCGGGATGTCGTAGAGGATCACCGGCAGCTCGGTGGCATCGGCGACGGCCGTGAAGTGCGCGAGCAGACCGGCCTGCGGCGGCCGCGAGTAATACGGCGTGACGACGAGCAGACCGTGCGCGCCGGCGGCGGCGCAGGCCTTCGCCAGGTGGACGCTGTGTGCGGTGTCGTAGCTGCCGGCGCCGGCGATGATCCGGGCGCGGTCGCCGACTTCTTCGAGAACCGCCTCGAGCAGGGCGACCTTCTCGTCGTCGGTGGTGGTCGGCGATTCGCCGGTGGTGCCGGAGACGACGAGGCCGTCGCACCCCTTGTCGACCAGATACTTGGCTACCTTCTTCGCACCAGCCAGATCAAGCGAGCCGTCCGGGCCGAACGGCGTCACCATGGCAGTCAGCACGGTGCCCACACGTGCGCTGACATCAATTCCGGTGGTGCTCACGGGCAACAAGATTACCGGCTCTTCACAGATGAGGGTGTAGAGGTGGTTGGCGCGTCGTTGCCGGGATAGAGGTCGAGGTCTCTCGAAAAT
>NZ_JBJIAK010000065.1:0-25985 GCF_045310915.1 Mycobacterium sp. SMC-17
CTGGACCAAGACCGCCGACGAGATCTTCGAACGACTCGGTTCATATCTTCAACGAATTCCCGGCGCAGGACACTAGGTCGGCAGCGCCGACATGTGTGTAGTAGCCGGTGTAGCGCGTTGAGCTCGCCGGCCCGGTCGAAACGTCGTCACGTCTCGATTCATAGCCTGTTGACATGTTGCGCTGACCGTGCACCCACGCGCGGGCACAACGATGGCGGGTGATCCGGTGCACACGAGACTGCCCAGGACATGTCGATCGAGGAAACATACGCGTGCCACGTTTTCAGGAATCAGCTACGAACACAATGAGAGTCGGCGATTCGGACGCTCCCGTGGTGGTGGGTTGAGCCATGACACCTCCGTCTCCGAGCGCAATGGCCGTGGTCACGCAGGTCCTCTATGACATCGGACTGGCCAGTGCCACGGGAATCGGTGTGGGCATGGCCTTGCTGGTCAGTCCGTGCTCTGCCCACGGCATCCTGGCACGGCGGCTGGGTCGCCTCGCGCTTCCGGTGGCGGCCCTGGTTTTTGCGACGTCGGTCCTGCATCACCTGAGTGCGGTGGCGGCGTTCGCGAAAACCGGACTCGTGCAGGCGCTCTCATGGCAGGCAGTATCTGCATTCATCACGGCCCCACCCGCGCGCGGTGGTTGGCTCGGGTCGGGCGAAATCGCTGTCGTGCAGTCATTTTTCTACTTGCTGACCATCGGAGGTTTGCTCTGGGTCCGGTGGCATCCGTCACGCTCGGCCGGCATCGGTGTGGCCGGCTGCGCTGTCCTGACCGCGGTCGTACCGCAGCTGATCAGCCGGACGTTGACGGCGCATGCGTTGCCCAGCGTCGTGCTGACGATCGCCCATGTGGTTGGCGCCCTGCTGTGGGCCGGGGGCCTCATCGTGCTGGCCACGGTGGCGGTGATGGGGCGACGCCCGGCCGGCAACAGCGATGTCCGCGAGAGTGCCGCAGCCCTTACCGATGAATGGCGGCGTCTCTGGGAGCGTTTCAGTGTCGTTGCGCTGTATGCGGTTGGGGCGTTGATCATCAGCGGAACCTGGATGACGTGGACCCACGTCGGTACCCCGACTCAGCTGTTGACCACACCGTACGGCCGCGCGCTCGGACTCAAACTGATATGCGTTGCGCTGCTGATGGCTGCGGGGGCCTACAACGTGCGTGTGCTGTTGCCACGCATCCGCGCCGCGCAGCGTGACTGCGATAATCGCACCGCGTGGCGGATCGCGGTGGAGCACTTCCCGGTAGTGGTGGTCGGCGAAAGCGTAATTGTGGTCGCGGTTTTCGCGATTGTGCCTTTCCTGCGCGGATCTGCGCGGTCCGAGGCCGGTTGGCCCAACGCCGGACCGTTCGACATGAACGCTGCCGCTACCGGTCTGGTCCTCGTCCTGCTGGTGGCCCTCGCACTCCGGCTTGGCGCGAAGCCCCGTGACAGCGAACTGATGTGAAACTCCGCAATCTGCATGGTAACTCGTCACTACCGAGGGCAGGCCTTGGCAAGTCGCCGTCTCGACGACCGGCGACTTCGGCCCACCTGGTAGTGCGCTCAGCCGAATTGGTTGTCGATGGCGATGTTTCCGACGACGGCGAGCAGTTGCAGCTTCTCGTAACTCTCCGAGCCCGGCTGGGCGGTGTACACGAGGAGCAGGTGGGACTGTTGGGGGTCGACGAGGTATTGGCAGGTGAGTTCGAGCAGCCCAACCTGCGGGTGAAGGAAGCGTTTTGCCTCCTCGGGCCGAATCCCGACGGCATGGTCTTCCCACAATCCGCGGAACTCTTCGCTGCGCGCGAGGAGCATGTCGGCATACCACGCTGCACGGGAATCGGGGCCGCGCAGGGCCAGACTCGCCCGCAACCCGGATGCGTACATCGCCGACAGGAATGCGTGGTCGTCTACGGGATGGATCTCTCGGCTCGCGGGGTCGGTGAACCATCGGTAGATGATGCTGCGTTCGGGGCCGGTGAACTTCGTCGCGTCCCCGGTCAGCGCGACTGCCAGCGGTGTCTGTCGCAGGGATTCGCCGAGTTCGGTCACGATCTCGGCCGCAGTGTCTGACAATCGATCCAGCACTCGCAGCAGCCCCGGGGTGATGTGGTCGCCGGTAGCACCGCGGGGCGGGGCGTGGTGGCCTGCCAGTCGGAAGAGGTGGTCGCGCTCGTCAAGGCTCAGATGTAGGCCTTGGGCTATCGCCGCGATCATCTGTGGCGACGGATGTGGACCTCGTTCGCGCTCGAGGCGCGTGTAGTAATCGGTGGACATGTGACAAAGCGCCGCGACCTCCTCGCGCCGCAGACCTTGAGTGCGCCGACGTTGCCCTCGCGGTAGTCCGACGTCTTCCGGCTGGAGTGCGCTACGGCGGCGCCTGAGAAATTCGGCGAGTCCGGCCCGGTCGATCACTTGCGTCTCCTCTCCGCAATCACAGTACGACCACTCCGTCCCGTATCCAGGGATCGCCGATCCCTGGATACGGGTTCCCGCGGGTGTGACTGTGGAGTTCACACCTGATGGAGGAACCCCATGCATCGCGCCCCGATCGATATCACCCTGCCCGACCTCACCGGCACCCGCGCCGTGGTGACCGGCGGTACCGACGGCATCGGCCTTGGCACAGCTCGTCGCCTGGCTGCGGCCGGCGCCGAGGTTGTCCTCCCCGCGCGCAATCCCGTCAAAGCCGACGCCGCAGTTGCCACGATCTGCAACGAGACACCCAACGCTCGAGTGTCAGTCGAGCCACTCGACCTCTCATCCCTCAAATCGGTTGCGAGCCTGAGCCAGCGCCTGCTTGACGACGGCCGGCCGATTCACCTACTCGTCAACAACGCCGGCGTGATGACACCGCCCGCCAGGCAGATGACGGCCGACGGGTTCGAGCTGCAGTTCGGCACCAATCACTTGGGACACTTCGCCCTCGTCGCGCACCTACTGCCGCTTCTGCGCGCCGGGAAAGCCCGTGTGACCTCGCAGATCAGCATTGCGGCGAACCGCGGATCAATCAATTGGGACGACCTCAACTGGGAGAAGTCCTACAACGGCTTCGGTGCGTACAGCCAGTCCAAGATCGCGTTCGGATTGTTCGGCCTCGAGCTTGATCGGCGCAGCCGCGAGCTCGGCTGGGGGATCTCCAGCAATCTCGCCCACCCCGGCGTCGCCCCCACGAGCCTGCTCGCCGTGCGCCCCGAGATCGGCCGCAACGGCGATACTCTCGGTGTCAGGCTCATCCGGCGAGCCTCAGCAGTGGGCCTCATCGTCGGAACTGTCGAAACCGCGAAGCTCCCCGCTCTGATGGCCGCCACCACACCGAATGCCGGCGGAAAGCTGTACGGGCCCAAGGGGTTCATGCATCTTGGTGGTGCACCCGCCGAACAGAAGCCCTACAGCCGAATCCGCAGCCAAGACGAAGCCCGCCGCGTCTGGACGGCTTCCGAAGATCTGACCGGCACCCATTTCGGCGGGTAGCCACCCAAATCTGTTCGGGCAGCCAAGAGTTCGGGACAGAGCCGTCTAGAGGCGTCGCCCCGCTTCGTCGAGGACGGTGCGCAGGATGTCGTAGATCGCGTCGAACTCCTTCTGCCCACTGATCAGCGGCGGAGCCAGCTGGATCACTGGGTCGCCGCGATCGTCGGCGCGGCAGTACAGACCTGCCTCCCACAGCGCTGGGGTCAGGAAGCCGCGCAGCAGGCGCTCGGACTCTTCGCCGTTGAAGGTCTCCCTGGTGGCCTTGTCTTTCACGAGCTCGATGCCGTAGAAGAATCCCTCGCCACGGACGTCGCCGACGATCGGCAGGTCGTACAGCTGCTCGAGTGTTGCCCGGAAAGCCGGGGCGGTCGCTTTGACATGGTCGTTGATGCCCTCGCGCTCGAAGATGTCGAGGTTGGCCAGCGCCACCGCCGACGACACCGGGTGTCCGCCGAAGGTGTAGCCGTGGGCGAACATCGTCTTGCCGTCGTTGAAGGGTTCGAACAGGCGGTCACTGGCGATCATCGCGCCGATCGGGGAGTAGCCGGACGTCAAACCCTTTGCGCTGGTGATGATGTCGGGGACGTAGCCGAAATCGTCGCAGGCGAACATCGAGCCGATGCGGCCGTAGGCGCAGATCACCTCGTCGGACACCAGGAGGACGTCGTACCGGTCGCAGATCTCCCGGACGCGTTGGAAGTATCCCGGTGGCGGCGGGAAGCAGCCGCCCGCGTTCTGCACCGGCTCCAGGAACACTGCGGCGACGGTGTCGGGGCCCTCGAATTCGATGGCCTCGGCGATGCGGTCGGCGCAGTACCGGCCGAAGGCCTCCGGGTCGTGTGCGTAGGCATCGGGCGCCCGGTAGAAGTTTGTGTTCGGCGCGCGAAAGCCGCCGGGGGTGAGCGGTTCGAACGGCGCCTTGAAAGCCGGGATGCCGGTGATCGCCAGCGCACCCTGCGGCGTGCCGTGGTACGCGATGGAACGCGAAATCACCTTGTGCTTGCCGGGTTTCCCGGTCAGCTTGAAGAACTGCTTGGCCAGCTTCCAGGCACTCTCGACCGCTTCGCCGCCGCCGGTGGTGAAGAAGACTCGGTTCAGGTCGCCCGGCGCATAGTTGGCGATGCGCTCGGCCAGTTCGATCGCGGTCGGCGTTGCGTAGGACCACAACGGGAAGAAGGACAGTTGCTCGGCCTGCCGGGCAGCGGCGGCCGCGAGTTCTTCGCGGCCGTGCCCGACCTGTACGACGAACAGGCCCGAAAGCCCGTCGATGTAGCTCTTGCCGCGGTCGTCGAAGATGGTGACGCCCTCGCCGCGGGTGATGATGGGCGGGGTGATGTCGGCCCCGTGGCGGGCGAAATGGCCCCACAGATGCCGCTTGGCCTTGGCTGCCAAGTCGGTTGAAAGTGATTGTGCTGCATTGATTGTGGTCATCGCGTGCCCCAGTTGTATTGCTGTTTGACGAGTTTGAGATAGACGAGCGTTTCGGTGGACAACACCCCGGGCACGGCTCGGATCTTGCTGTTGAGCAGGTCGAGCAGGTGGCCGTCGTCTTCGCAGACGACTTCGATGATGATGTCGAAGGTGCCGGCGGTCAGCACTACGTAATCGACAGACTCGATGGCGGCGAGTTTGTCGGCGACCTTGGTGGTGTCGCCGGTGCAGCGAACGCCGATCAAGGCCTGGCGTCCGAAGCCCATTTGAACGGGGTCGGTCACGGCGACGATCTGCATGACGCCGCAGTCGATCATGCGCTGGACCCGTTGGCGCACGGCCGCTTCCGATAGTTCGACCGCTTTACCGATGGCGGCGTAGGACTGCCTGCCATCCTGCTGCAGTTGCTCGATGATCTCTTTCGAGAGCTCGTCGAGCTGGAATGCGGCACCGCCCCGAGATTGGTTACTTCGCGCAGGCAGCGCAGCGGCATCAGGCGGTGCATCGGAGATGGCCATGGCGTCAATTGTGCACGGATTTCGTCGTTCAGAACAACATGTACGACGGAATCAGTCGTAGGAAGCGTGATTTCGAGTGGAAACCGCAGCAGTCTTGGGGTAGCGTGCTAGATCGTGAGCGCAGGTGGAGGCGAGGTCGTCGCAGGTAGCTTCATCAACGGAAAGATCGTGACGACGGACGGCAATCCGTTCGACATCATCAATCCGGCGACAGGTGCTGTCGTGGCCTCATATGCGCTGGCGACACCCGCCGATGTGGACACCGCAGTAGCTGCGGCCCGCGCTGCACAGCCGAGCTGGGCCCGGGCAACTCCGGCCGAGCGGGCCACGGTTCTGGCGCGGCTGGCCCAACTGGCCGCCGAGAACGCCGACGAGCTCGTGGATCAGGAGGTGCGGCAGACCGGTAAACCGGTCCGGCTGGCGGCGAACTTCGACGTGCCCGGCAGCGTCGACAACATCGACTTTTTCGCCGGTGCCGCCCGACACCTCGAGGGCAAGGCCAGTGCCGAATACTCGGCCGATCACACGTCGAGCATCCGGCGCGAGGCCGTCGGGGTGGTCGCGACCATCACGCCGTGGAACTACCCGCTGCAGATGGCGGTCTGGAAGGCGTTGCCCGCGTTGGCGGCTGGTTGTGCCGTGGTGATAAAGCCTGCCGAGATCACGCCGCTGACCACGCTCACGCTGGCGCGGCTGGCCGGCGAAGCGGGGCTGCCCGAAGGCGTGTTCAACGTCGTGACCGGGCTGGGCGCGGACGTCGGCGCAGCCCTTGCCGGGCATCGTGATGTCGACATGGTGACGTTCACCGGCTCGACGGCAGTCGGGCGACGAGTGATGGCAGCTGCGGCCGTCCATGGCCACCGCACCCAGCTCGAACTCGGCGGCAAGGCTCCGTTCGTGGTCTTCGATGACGCCGACTTGGATGCCGCGATCCATGGCGCGGTGGCGGCCTCGCTGATCAACACGGGCCAGGATTGCACGGCGGCGACCCGCGCCATCGTCGCGCAACCGTTGTACGACGACTTTGTGACCGGAGTTGCCGAACTGTTCGGCAAGGTCGTCACCGGCGACCCGCACGACCCGAATACCGATCTGGGACCGGTGATCTCGACGCCACACCGGACCAAAGTCGCCGGCATGGTGGAGCGGGCCCAGCAGCAGGGCGGCCGGATCGTGACTGGCGGAACCATGCCCGAGGGTCCCGGTACGTTCTACCCGCCGACCCTGATCGCCGATGTTGCGGAAGACTCCGAGATCTACCGCGACGAGATTTTCGGTCCCGTGCTGACCGTGCGACCCTTCATCGACGATGACGACGCGCTGCGGCAGGCCAACGACACCGAGTACGGGTTGGCGGCCTCGGCGTGGACTCGTGACGTGTACCGAGCCCAGCGGGCATCGCGTGAAATCCAGGCGGGCTGCGTGTGGATCAACGACCACATCCCGATCATCTCCGAAATGCCGCACGGCGGTTTCGGTGCTTCCGGTTTCGGCAAAGACATGAGCGCCTATTCGTTCGAGGAATACCTGACCATCAAGCACGTGATGAGCGACATCACCTCGGTCGCCGAAAAAGAATGGCACCGCATCATCTTCGCCGATAGGAAGTAGTTCACGCTGACGGCAGCTGTAGCTGTCAAAGCCCTGTGAAATATTCTTATCGATGAATTCCAGGGAATACAGAGTTCGCGAATGGGCGTCACAACGACGCGCCGGGCTTACCTGTCATCGGGTGCTCTGAAGTCGCCCGAGATCCACGATGACTTTCCAGATATTCTGTGTTACAACGCTATTCGGTATGCGGCCCGGAACTACAGTCGGCTCGCTGATTCCAGCACCGGGCAATAGCCGGAATTTTCTGTATCTGCAGAAACGCGCGCCGACTCGCCGCGAATACACATCTGCGCGATACCGGTCTCCGTTGTCCAATGCCGCGTCATTCAGTGTGAATGGCGAATGTATTTGTCGGCGCTTTTAACATTCGTCGTCACTTCTTGTAACACCCCGACTCTAAAGTTGCCTGGTGAACCGAAAGCGGTTGCCCCGCTAGGTCATTTAGCCCACACCCCAGCCGTCGGCACTGCAGCCGGCATGCGGTCCGCGCCGTGTTCGTGGACCGACCAATCACCATGAGGAGGCCGATCTATGCCGTCTATATCCAATGTCGAGCGGCTCGAGGAACTCAGAGATGCTCAGCAGAATGCGGATACCGGGCTTGCGGCCGCCAGTATGAGCGGCGTCGAGCTCGTCGCGCAATCGACGGCCGGTATCGCGCCAAGTGCCGTGATGGTTTCCGGCGCAACGCTTGTGGCGGCCAGCGCCAGCGCAGGCACCCTGTATTCCTACGCCGTCTCCTTGTGCGTGCTGCTCTTGGTGGGCTGGTGCGTGTCCCGGGCCGCGCGGCTGCGGCCGGGGGAGGACCTGCTCTCACATATCACCGCCGCGTTCGGTAGAGCTGTCGGGTTCGTCGGTTCGACCGGTCTCGCTCTCGGGTATCTGCTCATCTCCGTCGGCTGCGTCGCCCAATTCTCGCAGTACACCAAACCCCTTCTCGGAGTGGCTCCACCGGTGAGCGCCGGCGCGCCGGCTACCTCGATTTCGGTGACGGTGGTTTTGGAAATCCTGTGTGTGGTCTGCGCGGCCTGGATGATGATCCGCGGCGTCCGGATCTCCGCATGGACCGGCGTGGTGCTCGAGGTGCTCTCAATCGGAGCAATTCTGTTGGTGTGCACCATGGTTCTACTTCATCATGGCTTCACCCTCGCGCCGCTCATGCCCACCGGCATCACGGTGCAACAGGTGGTCAGCGGCATGGTATTGGCGACCCTGGGCTTCGTCGGCTTCGAGTCGGCTGCGTGTTTGTCCGTCGAGGCCAAGGACCCACAGCGGACGATCCCGCGGGCCGTCACGGGCAGTGCGCTCCTGGCCGGCGCGCTCTACCTGTACGCGTCTTACGCTCAGATTGTCGGATTCGGTGGTGCCGACAACCTGGCCGCCGATGCAACGCCGTTGAACACGTTGGCCGATGGCCTTGGCTTTCACTGGCTTGCGTTGGGCATCGATCTGGGCGCGGTGGCCTCGAACTTCGCCTGCGTGACCGGCTCACTGACAGCGGCCAGTCGGGTACTGCGATCGATGGGGGAGTCGCAGCTCGTGCACAGCAAGATGGCGGCGACACATCCCATCCGCAAGACCCCGCATGTGGCGATCATCTTGCTCAGCGTGGCTGCCCTGGCCGCAGCACTTGGCTTGGGGCTCAGCGGAATCAACGAACTCGATGTGTATTCCTACACCGGAACCCTGGGGACCTTCGGCTACATGGTTGCCTACATGCTGATGGGACTGGGTATCCCGATTCTGGTGCGGCGCCTGGCGCCACAGGCCGGCATCGGTGCCGCCGTCATCATCGGGATGACTGTCACCGGTTGCCTCGGGTACGTCTTCTACCGCAACGTGTATCCACTCCCGGCCTGGCCGGCAGCCTTGATGCCGTGGATCTTCCTTGCGGTGCTGCTCGCCGCGGCCGCGTGGTACGTCGCTGGTCCGGCCCGCATTGCCCGCAGGCAGACCCGGGAATCGTCGGTGGATGCGGAGCCGGCGCCCGAGCCGGCTGAACTCGCGTGAGGTAGTCAGGGTGTTTCAGGCATCCCGGTGAGGGCCGCCACCGCTCGCAGCTGACGCAGGGCGAAAGCGCGGGGGCGGCCCCCATCGGGTACATGCACGCCGGCAACGACGCCAGAGATGCCCGGGGTGTTGATGGCCTCGATGGCGCAACGCGCGCGGCGCGGGCATGAGCGGCACAACGCCTTCACCTCGGCGTCGTTCCCGGCGTTGACCCACCGGTCCGGATCAAGCGTGCACGGCGGCATCGGCGACGGAATAGCTGACTTCTGCAGTATTGCGGTCATGTTTGGTGATCTGTCAGGTGAGATGGTCTTCGAAGAACGCGAAGACCCGCTGCCAGGAGTCTTCGGCCTCCAACTCCGAGAACTCCATTCGGGCAAGGGTTTCCACGGGTTTGAGAACGCGGGGTAGGCCGAAGTCGTTCATGAAGGCGTGGCCGACAAGGGGATATTCCTTGACGTCATGGGCGATGCCGGCGCGCGCCAGGACGGTTTGAAGTTGTTGGGCCGCACCCTTTTTCACGATTCGGTCTTTGGCTCCGTAGCTCGCGACGACCGGGCAGGATCGCTCCAGGCTGTCGATGTCCTTGGGGGCCAGGCCGTACATGGATGCGGCCGCTGAGTATGCGCCGCGCGCGGCGACGACGAGGGCGAAGCCCCCGCCCATGCAGAAGCCGGCGATCCCGACCTTGCCGTTGCAGCGTGGGTCGGCCAGAAGGTGGGAACGGGCGGCCTCGATGTCGTCGTAAGCCGGGCCTTCGCCGGTGAAGTGTGAGCGGATGGTCTTGGCGACGCATCGGATCTTGGGCTTGTGTCCGCCGTAAAGGTCGGGAGCCAACGCCAGATAGCCGGCTTCGGCGAATTTGTCAGCGCTGCGGCGGATGTCGGCGGTGAGTCCGCGGACGTCCTGGATGACGACCACCGCGGGCCACGGCCCGGCGCCGTCGGGTGCCGCGAGATATCCGGGAACGGGACCCGTAGGGGCCGGGTAGGTGATCGCCGGCATCAGATTCTCGTTCGCTGTGTCGTGGCACCTGCGTTCGGCTGGCCGCCTGGCGCGCGCAATGCCGAATCGGTCATGTTTCCTGATCTCTTCCTGACTGCGGCGTTTGCCTCGCGGTGTGGGCTTGGCCCTCCAGTTTGCGGCGATACGCAACCGGCCGTACCGATATGTCTGTACCGTTAGCCAAGTTTTTGATATTGGTTGCCGATACAGTCGAATCGTGACACGAGTTCCATGTATTGTCTACTCGCATGGAGACCGTGTTCACACGTCGACGCGAACCGGCCAAACCCACCAGCCGCGAGATGATCATCGAGGCTGCGCTGACCGTATTCGCGGAACGCGGGACGCAGGCGGCGACACTGAAAAACGTCGCCGACGCGGCGGGCGTCAGCGTCGGGCGTGTTCAACACCATTTCAAGGCCAAAGAAGATCTGATCGCCGCAGTCGACGATCATGCGATCGACGCGCTGGCCGCCAAGATTCAGAACCCCGACGCTCCGCCAGAGGAAACGCTGGTCGCCATGGGGCATCGCTTCACCGAGGTCATGTCGGAGAAGCCGCACGTGCTCGAGTACATCTGCATGCAGATGCTCGAACCCGAAGGCGTGGGCGAAACCATCTTTGACGGCATGTTCGCCATCAGTGAGGCGCAGCGGGTCCACTTCGAAAAGATGGGGCTGACCCGTGAAGACCTTGACCCGGAGTGGGGTGCGCTGCTTCCGCTGATTGTGCGCGCGGGAACCATCCTGTTTCGAAAGCACATCGAGCGACACATCCCGGGTGCTTTCCTCGAACCTGAGAACTTGCGCCGCTGGGACGAAGCCGTCACCGCACTTATCCGGCACGGCCAACTCCGCGCCGTGGAGTAGACCACGAATTCAACGGGTTGAGCCGGCCGACATACGAGGGGTTGTCGGCCGGCTCGACTCAGACTGCTCGCAGGACCGCCCGCTCACCAAGGGGCGGCCGTTGGTCAGCGCAGCTTGATCCTGGCCCGGATGGGTCCTCCGGCCACGAGCGTGAAGGGGGCCACCATCGGGAATTCGTCATCGAGAGAATCGATTTCGGCGTAACGCACGATGGTTGCCAGGGCCAACGTGGCTTCCAGCATCGCGAAATGGTCACCGATACAGCCGCGTGGACCGCCGCCGAACGGGATGTACTGCCAGCGGTCACGACCGCGGCTGTTCGCTTCGGTGAATCGCTCCGGATCGAACACCAGCGGCCTGTCCCACAGGCTGGGGTCACGGTGCACAGACATGCGACCCATGACGATCATCGTGCCGGCCGGAATCCGGTACCCGGCCACGGCGACATCGCGAGTGGCCATCCGTGAACCTGTTGCCCCGGGCGGACACAACCGCATCGACTCTTTGAGCACCTGGATGGTGTATCCCAAGCCGGCAACATCATCGGGAGTCAGTTCGCGGTCGCCGAATCGGGACGCCTCCTGACGGACACGGTCCTGCATCTCGGGGTTACGGCCCAGCGCCCACAGTGCGTACGCGATCGTGGTCGCGGTCGTGTCCTGGCCGGCGAACATGAAGATCAGCAGCTCGTTGGCAATGTCCAAGTCCGACAACGGCTTACCCGTGTCGGGATCTTTCGCCGCGATCAACTGTTGCACCAGAGGCGCGTTCATCTCAGGATCGGCCCGGCATGCCTTCACCACATCCAGCGCGAGTTTGCGGATCGTCGCTGCCGCCGCGTACGCACGCCGGCGCGCCCGGGTGGGAACCCAGCGCGGCAAGCTCACCGGGTTGATCGCCCGAGACACCGCATAGGAGACGGCCACGCGCATCGGTGCGTCGATCGACTCGGCATGATCGCTCAGGTCGACCCCGAACACGCTCTGGCCGAGTGCGCGCATTGTGACCCGTCGGGCAGCGGCGTCCAAGTCGATCTCGGCACCGTCATCCCAACTGGCGCATACCTTTTCGGCCGCCTCGGACATGTGGCCACCGAACTCGGCGACCGATTGCTTGGTGAACACGGGCTGGATCGTGCGTCGGCGCGGCAGCCAGTGCTCATGGTCGACGACGAACAGGTTGGCGCCGATGATGCGCTCAAGCTCCTGGCTGACGTCGCTGGTTTTGTCGATCGAGCCGTCGTGGCAGGTAACGGTGTCCCGGATGCCCTGCGGGGAGGTGACGACGACCAGGGGAGGCATCAGCCACTTCGGCGCGAGGGTGAAGCGGGTGACCGGGCCGCCGGCGTCGCGCAGGACATCGGTGCCGGTGTGGAAGGAACGGCACGCGGCGAGACGCTGTTTGCGAGGCAGCGGATTGACCGGTGGTAGCGGTAGTGACGCGACGTCCGGGCGTGATTGGTCGACCATGTTGGGTTAATCCGTGACGCTGTCGTCAATCGAGATTGTCGCCGCCGCAGCGCGCATATTCATTCCCCCTGGCCACGCCCCGTATTTCTACGGGCCGACGTTATCAGTCTCGACGGTGGATATCCACCTATGCGATAGTGAGGAAATGCCGAGCCAGCACCGAGTGCCCGCCGGCATTTACCGCGCCGACGAGGCGCTGCGCAAACGCGCGATAGCCGCTGCAGCAGAAGTGGATTCGTGCCTGAGTGCCCACATCAACGGGTTTCTCCTGTGGCTGGTCGGCGACACTGACGAACTGCCTCCCAGGCCCATTCCGCAGCGTGCAGATGGCCCGAATGGCGCAGCCAGGCAATGCACAGAACTTGGAGCCGAATAGTGCAACCAACTGATCCGAACGAATATCGCCCACAAATTCTGGACCCGGCCAATCCGGCAGCCGCGGCCACACTCGATCTGCTCCGGTCGGACCCGCACGTCCAGGTCCTCGACCACTACGGGCCCGAGTTGGACAACCTACGCCGATTGCGCCCCCAACCCGCTGCCGCACTCCTGGACGAACCGGCCCGTTGGGTCTGGTACCCGTGGCGACGGACCCTCGTCTCGATCCTGGGTCCGGCCGGCTTCAAGGCACTGCGCCTGGACCGCAACCGCAACAGCATCACCACGGGGGAGCAGACCCGACTGGCCGAACTCGCTGTCGGCGTCGCGGGACTCAGCGTCGGGCATGTCATCGCCCACACCCTGGCCACCCAAGGCTTGTGCGGGCGACTGCGTCTGGCCGACTTCGACCGCGTCGAGCTGTCGAATCTGAATCGGATACCGGCCACCGTGTTCGACCTCGGACTCAACAAGGCTGTCGCCACGGCGCGCCGCATCGCCGAACTCGACCCGTACCTGCCGGTCGAGGTATTTCATCAGGGCCTGACCACCGAGACCGTCGATGACTTCGTCGACGGGCTCAATGTCTTTGTCGAAGAATGCGATTCGCTCGACATCAAGGCCGTCGCGCGGGTGGCCGCCCGGCATCGACGCATCCCGGTGCTGATGGCCACCAGCGACCGCGGCATCATCGACGTCGAACGTTTCGACGACGAACCTGACCGCCCGATCCTCCATGGCCTGCTCGGCCCGCTCGACATCGGCCTGCTGCCCGGCATGAGCAGCAAGGAGAAGGTGGCACACATCCTGCGCCACCTCGAAGCCGAAAAGCTCTCACCGCGCACCGCGGCGTCGCTCATCGAACTCGACCGGACCTTGGCCACCTGGCCGCAGGTGGCCTCGGAGGTCATCATCGGGGCGTCTGCGATAGCCGAGGCGGTGCGGCGTATCGGACTTGGCGAGGAACTGCGCTCGGGGCGCGGCCGCATCGACATCGGGTCATCGCTGGACCAACTCGCCGAGCCGTCGATGGGCGCGCCGCGGCCCACCACGCCCGCGCACGAGCCGCTCTCCGCCACCAGCCTCACCGGCCAGGTTGCGATCGCCGCGATGCGCGCGCCGTCGGGCGGCAATGTTCAGCCCTGGTTGATCGAGGCCGGCGAAGATGAGATCGCGATCTGCCTTGCCCCGCAATACAGCCCGACCATCGATGTCGGATTCCGGGGGAGCGCCGTCGCCGTCGGCGCCGCAGTGTTCAATGCTCGGGTTGCCGCCGCCCACCACGGCATCCTCGGCCCGGTAACCGTCGACGAGCCGGCCCACGGGTCGTGGTCACCGCTGCACGCGACACTCTGGTACGGCAAGGGCGGCAACCCGGACCTCGCCGACCTGTACGGCGCGGTGCTCGCGCGCGAAACCAACCGCGACAAAGGCACTCCCACGCCCCTGGCCGACGAGGTTGCCGGGGCATTGTCGGCTGCTGCCGAATGCGAAGGCGGGCGGCTGCGACTCATCACCGCGCCAGGCGAGATCGCCGCAGCGGCAGAGATTTTGGGCGCTTCCGACCGGATCAGGTTCCTGACCCCCCACCTGCATCAGGAGATGATCGCCGAGCTGCGCTGGCCCGGCGATCCCGATCCGGACGCCGGGATCGACGTGCACAGCCTCGGACTGGGCGATGGCGGGCTGGTCATGCTCGAGCTGCTGCGCCGGCCGGAAGTCATGGCTCAACTGGCCGACTGGAACGCCGGTGAAGCACTGGGTGACGACATGCGCGGCCGGGTGCACGCCAGTTCGGCTCTGGCGATCGTCACCGTCACCGGTGGTGCACTGCGCGACTATGCCGCGGGCGGCTCGGCCGCGGAGGCGGTGTGGGTGCATGCGCAGCAGCGCGGCCTGGCCGTACAGCCGATCTCGCCGGTCTGGCTGTTCGCCCACGATACGGCCGATCTCACCAAGCTTTCCGCTCGCTTCGCCGGCGAACTCGGGATTCTGCAACGCCAATTCGTCGACCTCGCCGGCATCGACGCGGACGAGAGGATCGCGCTGATCCTGCGACTCACCGTCGCGGCGCCGCCGGCGGTGACCAGCCGGCGCAGCGACGAGCGCGTCGTGCTGCGCGACTGACGGGGAGTTGGCAGCACACCCAACTACTCTTGGTCACCATGAGCGAAGTGATGGACTGGGACGCCGCATACCGCCACGAAATCTTCATGGGACCGCCGCCATGGAACATCGGCGCACCGCAGCCGGAAATCCTCGCTCTCATCGACGCCGGCAAAGTCACCGGACCCGTCCTCGACGCCGGGTGCGGCGTGGGCGATGTCGCGCTCGCCCTGGCGGAGCGGGGCTTCGAGGTCACCGGCATCGACCTGTCGACGGTCGCGATCGAGCAGGCCGCTGCTGCGGCAGCCGACCGCGGCCTGACCACGGCCCGATTCCTGCAGGGCGATCTCCGCGATATCGGTGCCCTCGGCCTCACCCAGCAGTTCAACACCGTCATCGACTGCACCCTGTTCCACTCACTGCCCGTCGAAGCGCGCGACGACTACCTGCGGGGTATCCATGAGGCCGCCGCTGCTGGTGCCGTGCTGTACCTGCTGGTGTTCACCAAGGACGCGTTGCCTGCCGATTCGCCGTGCCCGATCCCGAACCAGGTGACCGAAGCCGAAGTCCGCGACGCCGTCGCGGCGCACTGGTCCGACGTGGCGACGCAGGCGTCGTTCGTGGCTGTCAAACTTCCCGACATCCCCGGGTTGCCGCCCCACAACTTCCCGGTCGACGACGCCGGCCGCGTGCACCTACCGGCATTGCTGCTGACCGCTCGGAAAGTCTGACCGGGCAATCACGGCGCCGGGGTGCGCAGCACCGGCGCCGCCAGGAGCTGCCCCATGGTGTCCGCGTCGACCGGACCGGACACCAGAAGCCCTTGCGCGCGACGGTAACCCATGGCGATGAGTTTTTGCGCCGCGGACTCGGTCTCCAGCCCGTCGGCGGTCAGTTCGAGCCCGAACGCGTCGGCCAGGAGAGCGATCGACTGGACGAACAAGGCGTTCTCGTCGTCATGGTCGAGCGTCTGGACAAACCCGCGGCCGACCTTCAACGAATCAATGGGCAGCTCTTTCAAACTGGGCAGAAAGCTGTACCCGGTGCCGAAGTTGTCCAACGCCAGCTGAACCCCGATCTGCTTCAGTTCCAACAGGATTTGGCCGCACAGTTGAGCCTCGGTGACCAACAGGTCCTCGGGCAGCTCCAAGCACAGCGAACCCGCCGGAACCTCGAACTGCGCGAGCGTCGCGGCGAGATGTTCGGTGAACCCGGCAGTCAGCACCTGGGCGGGTGACAGCTTCACCCGGAGCATCACGTTCTGGGCCAAACCCTCAGCTCGCCAACGTCGAAACTGCTCGCATGCCATCCGCAACACCTCGCGCCCCACAGCACCGCCGAAGTTGGTGGCCTCGGCCGTGGCATGAACTCCTCACGCAGCAGTAGTCCGCGGGTCGGGTGATTCCATCGCACCACCGCTTCCATCGCCACGAGTTCGCCACTGCGCAAATCGACCTCGGGCTGGTAGTAGAGGAACAACGCGCCGTTGTCGATGCAGTCCTGCAGATGCACTTCGACGTCGGTCTGGAACGAGAACTGCGCCGCGAGTTCGTCGCTGAACGCGATCACGGTATTGCCACCTGCGGCCTTGGCGGCGGTCAACGCGTGCTCGGCATACCGGAGCAGGTCCGACACCGAATCGGCTCCTGGAATCCCCACGGCCACACCGATACTCACCCGGTGCCTGATGTACGACGAACCCAGCATCAGTCGCGCGGCCAGCGTCTCGCGCAGCCGTTCGGCGTAGGCCTGGGCATCGGCGAGTGATGTGGGCGCGTTGAGCACCGCGACGATCTCGTCCCCACCGAGGCGAGCCAAGAACGCCTCGCCGGCCGCGTACTCGCTCAACCGCTGGGTGAGCTCGACGAGAACCTGATCACCGGTCTCGTGGCCCAGCAGATCGTTGACGGCTTTGAGTTGGTCGGGGTCGATGTACAGCGCCGCGACAGGGGCAGGCTCACCCGATGCGAGTCGTTGATCGAGATGGTCGACCAGGCTTCGGCGGTTGCGCAAACCGGTCAGGTCATCATGCTCGGCAAGGTGTTTGAT
Source organism: Mycobacterium sp. SMC-17 (assembly GCF_045310915.1). Taxonomy (NCBI): domain Bacteria; kingdom Bacillati; phylum Actinomycetota; class Actinomycetes; order Mycobacteriales; family Mycobacteriaceae; genus Mycobacterium; species Mycobacterium sp. SMC-17. The sequence goes on from NZ_JBJIAK010000065.1 coordinate 16,916, forward strand.
CGATGCGAGTGTTTCCACCCGCACCTTGACGTGGGCGAACATCGTGGCGATGACCTTGAGCGCGGTGATCTCCTCGTCCAGCCATTGCCGGTCACCGTATTTGATGAAGCCCAGTGTGCCGGTTGTGGTGAAACCATCTGGTTCGGCCGTGTCGGTGACGTTCATCGGCACGGCAGCCATCGAGATGACCGGCACGGTGGTGCCTTCCTCGATGCGCTGCTGGAATTCATCCGGCTCGGCCGCCGGCCGCAGGATCACCGGTTCTGCGACATGTTCGGCCATCGCGAAGACCGGATCGGCATCCTTGAAGTAGACGGTTCCGATCGGATCCGGGTCGGGGATGTAGGTCCTGATCGGCCATTGAGCGATCAGGATCGTCGCGCCGATGGTGTGATCGTTGTGCCGCAGAAACGCCACATCCAAACCGAAATGCGCTGCCACGTCGGTCAGTGCCTGCTCGCTGGCGGCCACGTAGTTGTCCGCGTCGACGGCCATCAGGGTGCGCGTCACCCTGTCGACAAGCTCGTTGAGGGCTCTCAGCACGTCATCACCGTAACTAACGAACCGGTAAAACGGGGTACAGGTCGCTCCGAGCCACCGCTGCAGGTCTTGGGCGCCGCTGAACCCGGCCTGACTATGGTCCTGTTGTGGAGGGTCCCGGCCTGACCGCCCCGAGCCTGCGGGCAAGAGCGACGACGGGGCCCGCGCCGCGAGGCGGCGCGATCGCGTCGTTCGACCGGGCGATCTTGCCTCGGACCACGAGTTCCCCGACGACTGCGACGCCGCATACCTGCGCGAGCAAGAGTGAGACGAGTACCAGGACCTGAACCGCCGCCGCCTGTGCGGCCGAGCCGGTCGCCAGCAGCACCCCGACGAATGCGCCGGGAAGAGTGACGAGTCCGGCGGTGCGGGTTTGATCGAGGTTGGGCAGCAGAGCGTCCGACAGTGGTCGCTCGATGACCAACATCCGCGAGAAACGTTCTGACAGACCAAGGCCGAGAGCCGCTTCAACCTCGCCGGCGCGCTGCGTCAGCGCATCGAGTGCACGCCGCGCCGCCACCGCCGATGCGGTCATCGTTCCGCCCAGCACGATGCCGAACACGGGCACCACCGCGACACCATTGAAGGGCACCACACCGCTGAGCGTCAGTAGCGGAATCACCATGACCATGCCGGCAGCGAGGGCGACGGTCAGCCACCAGGAGCCGCGCTGTGCCTGACTGCGACGAGCGGCAGTGATCGAGGCGACGATGAACATCAGCAAGAGCACCAGCAGCGACGACCACATCCGCTGCAATGCGACGGCGAGCACGGTCGATACCGCAGCCAGCTGAAGTGCTGCCCGCGCCGCGGCGCTCGGCGCCTCCCACACGGATCCGCCCAGCGCCAAGCGGTTCACCGCGGCCGCCGCGACGGCCATCACGACGCAAACGATGATGAGCATGGGTGTCAGCAGAGGTTCGGCGCCGCGCATGGTTCGAGTTTCCCCGGCGGCACGTCCGGCCACCAGCCGCCTCAAAACAAAACTGCGACGCGTCTCTGTAGCCCGCGGGCCGCTACTCCTTGCTGAAGCAGGATCCCGGCGGTGAGGTGGTCATGGCGATAGCGGCCTGATCCTCGTCAAGGGCATCGACCGGCAGCTTGTCCTGGCCATCGCGACTGCGGAGCCCGTCAAGGAAGATGGCCACATACCGTCGCCACAGCTCGGGGTCGACGTGGCCGGCGAATTCGCTGACCGTGCCTGCCAACAGGCCCAGGATCGGCATGTCACTGTCGGAGATGCCGGGTCTCAGGTGGCCGTCTTTTTGCGCCCGCTCAACAAGTTTCGCGATTTTCGGTACCAGGCGGGTGCGCGCCGCTTCCACCCCGTTGCCGCCACCGCCCTTGCCGTACAGGATCTCTCGCAGACCACGATCGGTGGCCGTCTGCTGGCACATCTGTTCCACGAACCAGGCGAATCCCGCCCAGGAGTCGTCGAATTCCAATGCCGTGTCGGCGACCGCGGCGATCTCGTCGATCGCGTCCTCGAAGATGGCCTCGAACAGCTCTTCCTTCGTGGGGAATCGGCGATACACCGTGCCCACGCCGATGCCGCCGTGGTGCGCCACATCATTGAGCGTTGCGCTGAGGCCTTGCGTCGCGAACAGGTCGCGGGCCGCATCGATCACTCGCTGCCGGTTGCGCACGGCATCCTTGCGCAACGGTCGATCTGTGGTCGGGCGGGCCATCACCCCCGCAGTGTAATCCGGGACACCATTGCACTAAGTGGATTGACGCCATCCACTTACCGGAATAGTTTCATGCCGGACGCTGCGACCGGCTCACGATCGCGGTGATTCGCGATCGGGAGGGCGCGCTGCATGACACGACACCACCGGGCCGTACCTGCGTTGGCCGCCGCCGCTGTCGGAATCGTCGTGGCGGTGTCCGGTTCCGGACCTGCGCATGCCGATCCCGATACCGACTTCGCGAACCAGTTGCACACCTACGGCATCTACGGACCGAAGGACTACAACGCCTGGCTGGGGAAGATCGCGTGCCAGCGGCTGAGTAACAACGTCGACCACGACGCTTATCAGTCGGCCAAGTTCGTCGCCACCAACCTGTCGCGGCAGAACGCCACTCAACAGAACTGGCAATTCCTCAGTGCCGCAATAGATTTCTATTGCCCCGACAAGCGCTCGATACTGGAAGCCGCCGCGCAGCAGTCGCAAACCGGGGTCCGCGCATGACGCTTCGATCTCTCCGTATCGGATTGGCCGCCGTGGTGGTCGGCCTGGCGGCGACCGCGCTGCCCCTTGCCGCGCCGGCCGGTGCCGACGCGACCGACGACTATCCGATCCCGCGCCGCATCATCACCACCACCTGCGATGCCGAGCAGTACCTGCAGGCGGTGCGTGACACCAGCCCGGTGTACTACCAGCGCTACATGATCGACCGGAACAACCGCCCCGCCGATATCCAGCAGATGGCGCAGGACCGCATCCACTGGTTCTTCTCTCTGGACCCGGTCGGCCGCCGGCAGTACTCCGAGGACACCGCCACCAACGTCTACTACGAGCAGGTGGCCACCCACTGGGGCAACTGGGCCAAGATTTTCTTCAACAACAAGGGCGTGGTCGCCAAGGCGACCGACGTCTGCCTGGGCTATCCCGCCGGCAACATGCAGGTCTGGGACTTCGCCTCCAACAGCTGAGTGATTTAGGTCCGAATTTCGCTGCTGACCAAGGGTTTTTCAGCGGAAATCGCATTTGCCCGCGCAGGGCAGGAATGCGGCGGGCCCGCGCCAGGTTGTAACGAAGACGACATTTAAATGGATGGACTCTATCCACTTTTTCCGTTAGGTTACCTAGCTAGATGTCCGGGGGCGCATCAACGGCGGTGTGCCTGCCCATGCCCGACGACCGCGCGGTCGGCAACTTCTGGAGAAGGCAGCGATGACAAGAGTGTTTCGGCGGGCATGGCTACCGCTGCTGGTGATCGTCGCGGTCGCCGGCGGCGTGGTGATCGTGTCGAATGTGCGACAGGTGTTCGGGTCGAATCCCGTCGTGATCACCGAGAAGAGCTCGGACAACGCCGAGGACTTCAACCCCAAGTTCGTCAAGTACGAGATCTACGGCACGGGTAGCACGGCCACCATCAACTACATGGACCTCGAAGGCAAGCCGCAGCGCGCCGCGGGGGTGTCTTTGCCGTGGACGTTGACGCTGTCGACCACCTTGCCTTCTGTACAACCCAACATCCTGGCCCAGGGCGACGGCAACAGCATCAGCTGCCGGGTCAGTGTCGATGACGTGGTCAAAGAAGAGAGGACCGCCACCGGTATGAACGCCGAAACCTTCTGCTTTGTGAAGGCCGCATGAGCGCGCCGGCCGACGAGGCCCAGACCGACGCCATTCCGGTGGTGGAGAACAAGGGGCACAAGGGGATACCGCGGTTCATCCGCCGGTTCGCGGTGCTCATCATCCTGGCGTGGATCGGGGTCATCGCCGCGCTGAACACCGTCGTCCCGCAGCTCGAGGAAGTCGGCAAGCTGCGCGCGGTGTCCATGAGCCCGAATGACGCGCCCTCGATGATCGCCACCAAGAGTGTCGGCAAAGTGTTCGACGAGTACACCACCAGCAGTTCGGTGATGATCGTGCTCGAAGGCGATCGTCCGCTGGGGGCCGACGCGCACGCGTTCTACGACAAGATGGTCAGCGATCTGCGCGCCGACACCACCCACGTACAGCACGTCCAGGACTTCTGGGGCGACACGACACGCTGACCGCCAAGGGCGCTCAGAGTCGCGACGGCAAAGCGGCCTACGTGCAGGTCTACATCGCCGGTGACCAGGGTGAGACGCTGGCCAACGAGTCGGTCGCCGCGGTGCGCCACATCGCCACCGAAAGCCCTGCTCCGCCAGGGGTGAAGGCCTACGTGACCGGTCCGGCGGCGACCAGCACCGATCAGAACGTCGTCGGTGACAAGAGCATGGAGCTGATCGAACTGGTGACCTTCGGCGTCATCGCGGTCATGCTGCTCTTGGTCTACCGATCCGTCATCGCGACCTTGCTCGTGCTGGTGATGGTGGTGCTCGAACTCTCCGGGGCGCGCGGTCTGGTGGCATTTCTGGGCTACCACAACGTTTTTGGGCTGACCACCTTCGCCACCAACCTGCTGGTGACGCTGGCGATCGCCGCCGCGACGGACTACGTCATCTTCCTGATCGGGCGTTATCAGGAAGCGCGACGTGTCGGCGAGGACCGAGAATCGGCCTACTACACCATGTTTCACGGCACCGCGCATGTGGTGCTGGCCTCGGGCCTGACCATTGCCGGCGCCACCTTGTGCCTGCACTTCACCCGGTTGCCGTACTTCCAGACCATGGGCTTCCCGCTGGCCATCGGCATGGTGATGGTGGTCGCGATGGCGCTGACCCTGGGACCCGCGGTGATCTCGGTCGCAACCCGCTTCCGCCGGGTCCTCGAGCCCCGAAAGAACACGCGCACCGCCGGCTGGCACCGCGTCGGCACCGCGACGGTGCGCTGGCCCGGTGCCATCCTGGTCGGCGCCGTGGTGGCGGCGCTGGTGGGCCTGATCGCGCTGCCGGGCTATCACACCATCTACGACGACCGGATCTACCTGCCCAAGGACATCCCCGCCAACGTCGGCTATGACGCTGCGTTCCGGCACTTTTCGCAGGCCAAGATGAACCCGGATTTGATGATGGTCGAGTCCGATCACGATATGCGCAACCCGGCGGACTTCCTGGTGATCGACAAGATCGCCAAGGCGCTCAAGAACGTGCACGGAATTGCCCAGGTGCAGACCATCACCCGACCTGACGGTGACCCGATCAAGCACTCGACGATCCCGTACACGGTCGGACAGAGCGGCTCCACGCAGCTCATGAACAACGACTACATGCAGACCAACCTGGACAATCTGCTCTCGCAGGCCGACGATCTGCAGAACAGCATCGACGCCATGACCGAGATGATGAGCGTCCAGAAAGATCTGGCGGCGGTCTCGCAGCGCATGGCCGACAAGATGAAGACCACCTCGGATGACATGGGTGACACTCGAGATCACCTGTCCGACTTCGATGATTTCTTCCGGCCCATGCGCAACTACTTCTACTGGGAGCCGCACTGCTTCGACATCCCGGTGTGCTGGTCCATGCGGTCGGTCTTCGAGAGCATCGACGGCATCAGCCTGATGTCCGATGACTTCCAGGCCATCGTTCCCGACATGCAGCGCATGGCCGACCTCATGCCCAAGATGGTCGCGACGATGCCGAAGCAGATCGCGTCGATGAAGCACCAGAAGCAGGTGCTGCTGAACCAGTACCAGATGCAGAAGGCGCAGCAGGACCAGACCATCGCGATGCAGAAGACCGGCACCGCAATGAGCGAGGCGTTCGACGCGGCCAAGAACGACGATTCGTTCTACCTGCCGCCGGAAGCCTTCGAGACCGCGGATTTCCAGCGCGGCCTCAAGCTGTTCATGTCGCCGGACGGCCATGCGGTGCGGTTCACCATCATTCACCAGGGCAACCCGTTGACGCAGGAGGGCACCTCGCGCATCGAACCGCTCAAGGTCGCCGCGGCCGACGCGATCAAGGGCACGCCCCTCGAGGGCTCCTCGATCTACCTCGGCGGTAGCGCAGCCATGTACAACGACATGCAGATCGGTGCCGATTACGACCTGATGATCGTCGCGGCTGCGGCGCTGATCCTGATCTTCATCATCATGTTGGTCCTCACCCGTGCGGTCGTCGCATCGGCGGTGATCGTCGGCACCGTGGTACTCAGCCTGGCCTCGGCCTTCGGTCTGTCGGTACTGCTGTGGCAGCACATCGTGGGTATTCCGTTGCACTGGATGGTGTTGCCGATGTCGGTCATCGTGCTGCTGGCGGTGGGTGCCGACTACAACCTGCTGCTGGTCTCCCGGATCAAGGAAGAGATCCACGCCGGGCTGAACACCGGCATCATCCGCGCCATGGTGGGCACCGGTTCGGTGGTCACCTCGGCGGGCCTGGTGTTCGCCTTCACCATGATGTCCATGTCGGTCAGCAAGCTGATCATCATCGGCCAGGTCGGCACGACCATCGGTCTGGGTCTGCTGTTCGACACCCTCGTGGTGCGGTCACTGATGACGCCGTCGATCGCCAGCCTGCTCGGACGCTGGTTCTGGTGGCCGCAGCGCGTGCGTCAGCGCCCGATTCCGCAGCCGTGGCCGAAGCCGATCCCACGCGAATCCGACATGGCGTCCGTCTGATGCAGTTGATGAGTTCGGCTTCACGACAGTCGATTTCGCGGCGCCGACCGTCATGCGCGTGAGGTGGATCACCTGCGGTGGGCGGTTTGACCAATCCAGATCGGGTAGACAGTAAATGGGAGAACCGGGGCCAGTGTCTGTCCCGTTGCGGGTTTCAGGTCGAGTTGGGGCGGTCTAGATGAACCGAAATAATCGATGGGTTACTGCCTGTGCGGCAGTCGTCTTGTCAAGCGCGGGCGTTGCCGCAGGCGTCGCCGGGTCCGGCAGTGCCGCTGCGGAGGCGTGCCCGGACGTACAGGTGGTATTCGCCCGTGGCACCTTCGAGCCCGCCGGTGTGGGTGGTGTCGGGCAGGCGTTCGTGGATGCGCTCCGCGCCCGGACGCCGGGGAAGTCGGTGGACGTCTACGCCGTCAATTACCCTGCGTCCCTTGATTTCGCGACCGCCGCCGACGGCGTGATCGACGCGAAGAACAAGGTCATGGCGACCGCGAGCGCCTGCCCGAACACCAAGGTCGTGCTCGGTGGCTACTCGCAGGGCGCGGCGGTCGCGGCGTACATCACCGAGGACAGCGTGCCGCAGGGCTTCACGTTGCCGCCCGGGCTGAGCGGGCCGATGCCGGCTTCGGTGGCCGATCGCGTGGCCGGGGTGGTCCTCTTCGGAAAGCCGTCCAGCGGCTTCCTGCAGATGATCTACACCGGCGCGCCGCCGATCACCGTCGGTCCGCGCTACGTCGGCAAGACCGATGACATCTGCATCCCGGAGGATCCGGTGTGCTCGCCGACCGGCGGCGACCAGGGTGCCCACGGTGCATACCAGGCGCGGGGGCTCACCGACAGCGCCGCGGACTACGTGGCGAGCCGGGTCGGGGGCACGGCCAAGCCGGCGCAACCGACAGCTCAGGCTGCCGGGGTCAACTAGTCAACCGGCGTAATCGCGGTACTACCACGGCGATTCGCGGACCGGCGGCCGTCGGGTAAGACGTGCGTCGACGCCGATCATCCGGGTTGGCGTAGGACGCGCTGATCGGGGGTACTCCCGAGGGTATGACGGCACACCCAGCAGTCTTGTTCGACGTCGACGGCACGTTGGTGGATACGAACTATCTGCACGTACATGCGTGGCTGCGCGCATTCGCCGACGAAGACCTGTTGGTGCAGGCATGGCGCGTGCACCGGTGCATCGGAATGGATGGGACGTCGCTGGTCCACGACTTGTGTCCCGATGTGTCCGATGAAACCGAGGAACGACTCAAGAAGCTGCACAGCCGCTACTACCGCGAGTCCGCGGGACTGATGCGGCCGTTGCCGGGCGCACGCGAGCTCTTGCACGGAGTCGCTGATCGGGGTCTGCAGGTCGTCCTGGCCACGTCGGCGCCTGAGGACGAGCTGGAGCTGACGCGCGGGGTCCTCGACTGTGACGACGTGGTCTCGGCGGTCACCATGTCCGGCGACGTGGATACGGCCAAGCCTGAGCCCGACATCATCGAGGTGGCACTCGACAAGGCCGGCGTCGGTCCGGCGCAGGCGGTGTTTGTGGGGGACGCGGTCTGGGACGCGCAGGCATGTGCGCGGGCGGGGGTCACGTCGATCGGTCTCCTGACCGGTGGAGTGGGCGGCGATGAATTACGTGCCGCCGGAATGGCTGAGGTCTTCGATGGCCCCGGCGCACTGCTGGCCCATCTGCGTGAGAGCGCCATCGGAGCCTTGCTCGGCTGAGCGACGTCGCGGCGAGACACGCCTGCGGTCAGGATTATTCGGGCGGTTCGATCGGAGGTCGCCACCCTGTCGGCACCCCGATCTTCTCCGTGTTGTGCGGGCCGCCGATGTAAGCGACGAGATTTTTCGGTTCGTAGTAGTGCGGCTTCACTTCATGGAGTTCGAGCGCGGTCGAGGCGATGGCTTCGCGGTCCCAGTCAGTCGCGCCGATCGGACGGATATAGGGCGGGATGAGCCGATAGAACAAGGTGCGTGAGTTCTGCGGAAGTTGCAGTGGGTCCGGATGCACCGAGGTGCGGTCGGCCCTGGTCGCAGTCGGATTCGGTGGTGGGGCGTACGCGCACTCCCGATACTCGAAGGCGCCGGGCTCGAAGTGCAGGCCGTACTCCTGTGCACGCCCCACCATCCACGGCAGGGTGATGTCGCTGAGACCGGGCGGGTCGTAGCCGCCACCGATGTCGCAGTGCACACCGGCGAACCACACCTGCTCGACGCGCTGGGTCTCGGGTGCGTCCGGGTCTGCTGCACGAATAGGTGACATCTGAGTTGGCTTGCCCAGCATGGGCGGGCTGGAAGGATGTCCCCATGGCAA
>NZ_JBJIAK010000066.1:0-25262 GCF_045310915.1 Mycobacterium sp. SMC-17
CACGAAAACCACTACCCAACAACACAACTCGGCATCACACCGAACCCACACCAATTACCACGCAAAATCCGGGCTAGTCACCTTCGATGAACTGCCGCATCACCCCGACGCCCCTGGATCGGGCGATCGAGCCCTCCTCGGGCTCGACCTCCCCAAGCGCGATTTTCAGTAGTGCCGACTTGCCCGCACCGTTGGCGCCGATCAGTGCGACACGTTCCCCTTCGCCGACCCACAACGAGACATTGTTGAGAAGCGGACGGCCAGGTAGGCCGTAGCTGATCCTTGACAGATCGAGATGAGCCACACACCAACCCTATGAGCCATCGCAAAAGGTTTTTCGCGGCGCTGAGCGCGTCGACGTTCATTGTTGGACTTCCAGCCGACCTGAAAGTCCTTCGCCCCGATCATGTTTGGGAAGATCGGTAACACGACGCCAATTCGACTGCACCGGTTCACTTTTCATCGCAAGCCCCTAAGCGTGCCGCGACGTCACGCCCCCGTCGACCACGATCTGGGTGCCGGTGATGAATGACGCCTTCGGCGACATGAGGAACGCGACGGCCGCCCCGATCTCCTCGGGCTGCCCCAGCCGGCCCAACGGTGCCGCCGCCAGGAACGCGTTCTTCACCTCAGGAACGGCCAGCGCATCGGCCAGCATCGGGGTCTCGATGAAGCCCGGGCACACGGCGTTGACGCGAATTCCCAACGGGCCCAACTGACCTGCCATCGACCGGGTCAAGCCCAGCAGCCCGGCCTTCGATGCGCAGTAGGCCGGGATGAACGGATTGCCAACCAGCCCTTCGATGCTCGAGATCCCCACGACCGCCGGCGCGGCGCCACCAGCAATGGCCTTCTCGAAATGCGGCAGCAGCAGTTGGGACAGCAGCGCCTGTGCGCGCAGGTTCACGTCGACAACGGCATCCCACGATTCGACAGTGAACATCCCGACCGGCTCCGGCAGCACCCGGCCCGCGGCATGCACGAGTCCGTCGACGCCGTCCATCGCCGCGGCAGCCTGCTCGACGGCGGCGGCCAGGGAGTCGGTGTCAGTCACGTCGACGACGACGCCGTGCGCCCCGAGTGAGTCCGCGACGGCGACCACTTCCGGCGAGATGTCGAACAGTGACACCGCGCGACCGTCGGCGATCAGGGCCTTGGCCGACGCCAGGCCGATACCGGACGCACCACCGGTGACCACCACACCACTCATGTCAGACCTTTCAATACGCTCCGCGAGGTAGCGGAATATCGATCGGCTCGGACACTACGCGATACCGGCCCGCCCCAGCGTTTCAACGCCGGAATTCATAGCGACTCATGGTTGGCTCGGAGGGTCATGACGAAACGTACTGCGCTGCTGCTGACCTGCACGCTGCTCCTCGGCTCCACCGGCTGCTCGCTGTTCGGCGGCCCGGAGCCCGAGGACGCCTTCAACGCGTTTGCTGATGCGTTGCACCGCAAGGACTCCGGCGCCGCCGCCAAGGACACCACGGACGCCGGGGCGTCGGAACCGGCCATCAAGTCGATGTTCGACGGCATGGGCAAAAACGCCACACTCGACGTCAAGGCCACACCCGGCGACGGCGACAACAAGTCGACCGCCAAGCTCGCCTATACCTGGTCATTCGGGCCCGGCCGCGAATTCAGTTACGACACAACGGCTATCGCCACCAAGGTCGGTGAGGACTGGAAAATCCGCTGGGCCCCGGCGCTTTTGCATCCCAAGCTCCGGCAGGGCGGCACGTTTCAGTTCAGCGAAGACAAAGCGCTGCTGACGCCCGTCGTCGACCGCAACGGTCAACCGCTGCTGAGCTGGCAGACCGTCGGCGTCATCACCCTCAGCCGCGACCACCTCGACTCCGCCGCGGCACTGGCTCCGGTGGTTGCCCGGTTCGACGACACCATCACCGCCGACTCGATCGCAGCCGAGTTCACCGGAAATCAGGACGACCGCGTCACCGTCGTCAAGCTCCGCGAGGCGGACCTCGGCCAGGTCGCCGACGAGCTCACCCAGATTCCCGGTGTCACCGTCACCAAGCAGGGCGCGCTGCTGACCGCCGACCCCAACCTGCACTCGCCGGCCATCAGCGGACTGCCCGAGGTCTGGCAGAAGGCCATCGACGCGACCGCCGGCTGGTCGGTGGATCTGGTCGACGATCAAGGGCAACCCACCGACGAGCTCGCGAACAACGCCCCCGCCGACACCAAACCCGTCCGCACCACCCTGGACCCGCGCCTGCAGCTCCTCGCCCAGCACGCCGTGGCCACCGATCCCCGCCCCACCGTGCTCGTCGCCATCGCCCCCAGCACCGGCGCCATCCTCGCCGCGGCCCAGAACGACGCGGCCAACGCGCAGGGACCCATCGCCTTCACCGGCCTGTACCCGCCGGGGTCGACGTTCAAGACCGTCACCACCGCGGCCGCCCTCGAGAAGGGCCTCGCAAAGGCCGACTCCCCCGAGCCCTGCCCGGGCACGGTGACCATCGAGAACCGCACCATCCCCAACGAGGACAAGTTCGACCTCGGCACCGTCCCGCTCGAGCAGGCCTTCGCACATTCCTGCAACACCACGATGGGCGCGCTGGCCGACAAGCTGCCCGCCGACGCGCTGCCCAACACCGCCAAGAACCTCGGCATCGGCGTCGACTTCGTCATCCCCGGCATCACCACGGTGACGGGCAAGGTGCCCAACGCCGACACCCCGGCGCAGCGCGTCGAGAACGGCATCGGCCAGGGCACCGTCACCGTCAGCCCGTTCGGGTTGGCCGTCGCCGAGGCCAGCCTCGCGCACGGGTCGACCATCACGCCCACGCTGCTGCCCGGCCAGCAGACCACCGCCAGCACGCCGTCGACCCCGATCGACAAGCCGACCGCCGACGCCCTGCGGGCCATGATGCGCCTGACCGTCACCGAGGGCACCGCGTCCGCGCTCAAGGACATCGACGGGCTCGGCGGGAAGACCGGCACCGCGGAATTCGGCGACAACACGCACTCGCACGGCTGGTTCGCGGGCATCGTCGGGGACCTCGCGTTCGCGACGCTGGTGGTCGGCGGAGATTCGTCGGCGCCCGCGGTGGCCGTCAGCGGGGACTTCCTGCGTGCGGCGCTGGCCGGATAACGGCGTGCCAATTTCGCCAACTGCCCCGGTCCTTGGGATTCTTGGCTGATGCGGGTTGACGGGCGCGAGGTCGCGGTCTCGGGCAGCCTGCTGCAACCGATCACCCGCCGGACCAACGACATCCTGCGGCTGGTGGCTGCAACAGCGTTCCTGGTCACCGTCGTCACCAGCTCGCTCATCACCCGCAACGACTGGGTGCGGCTGGAACGGTCGGTGTCCCGGATCGTCGGCGTGCTCACGCCGACGCAGTCGAATCTGGTCTACATCGCGTACGCCATCGCGATCCTGGCGCTGCCGTTCGTCATCCTGCTGAGCCTGCTGGTGACGCGGCAATGGAAGCTGCTGGGCCCCTATGCCACCGCGGGCCTCGTCGCCGTGCTGTCGCTGTCCATCAACTCCAACGGCATCGCGGCGCCCAACTGGCACTTCGACCTGTCCGACCGCCTCAACACGGTCTTCTCCCAATTCCTCGACGACCCCCGCTGGATCGCGCTGCTGGCCGCGGTGCTGACGGTGTCCGGCCCATGGCAGCCCGCCCGGCTGCGCCGCTGGTGGTGGACGCTGCTGCTGGCATTCGTGCCGATCCACCTTGTCGTCAGTGCGATCGTGCCGGCCCGGTCACTGCTCGGCCTGGCCGTCGGGTGGTTCGTCGGCGCGCTCGTGGTGCTGGTCAGCGGCACTCCGGCGCTGGAAGTTCCGCTGGCGGGCGGGGTCCAGGCGCTGGCCCGCCGCCAGTTCGAGGTGTCGGCGCTGACGGTCATCCGGCCCGCCGGCACCGGGCCCCTGGTGCTCAGCGCCGATTCGGCCGACGGCACGCGCGCCGTCGTCGAGTTGTACGGGCCGAACCAGCGCGTGGGCGGCGCGATGAGCCAGCTCTGGCGCAAGATCACGCTGCGCAACGACGAGACCGCTCCCCTGCAGACCTCGATGCGCCGCGCCGTCGAGCACCGCGCGCTCATGACCATCGCGGTCGGCGACCTCGACCTGGCCAACACCCGGACCATCGCGCTCGCGGCCCTCGACCGCGGCTGGACGATGTTCGCGCATACGCCGGCGAGCGGCGTGCCGCTGACCAACGAGACCCCCGTCGCCGACGTGTGGCACGCGCTGGGCGCGCTGCACCACCATCAGATCTCGCACGGCGACCTGCGCGCGGCAGAACTTACGGTCGACGACCGCACCGTCCTGTTCGGCGGTTTGGGCAACTCCGAATACGGCGCGTCCGACGTGCAGCTGCAATCCGACGTGGCACAGCTGCTGGTGACGACGACGGCCATGTACGGCGCCGAGGAGGCGGTCGCCGCCGCCATCGAGCAGTTCGGCGAGGACACCGTGCTGACCGCGTCGCGCCGGCTGACGAAGTCGGCGATGCCGCTGCGGCTGCGGGAGTCGATCCCCGATTCGCGCGGCGTGATCACCGCGGCCCGCGACGAGGTGAAGCACCAGACCGGCGCCGACCGCATCCAGACCGAGACCATCACCCGCTTCACCCGCAACCAGGTCATCCAGCTGGTCCTGCTCATCGCGCTGGTGTACGTCGCCTACCCGTTCATCAGCACGGTGCCGACGTTCTTCTCCGAACTGCGGTCCGCCAACTGGTGGTGGGCACTGCTCGGCCTCGCGGTGTCGGCGCTGACGTACGTCGGTGCGGCGGCGGCGCTGTGGGCCAGCGCCTCGGAGTCGGTGAGCTTCAAGAACCTGACCATCATGCAGGTGGCCAACACCTTCGCCGCGACGACGACGCCCGCCGGCGTCGGTGGCCTGGCACTCAGCACGCGGTTCCTACAGAAGGCCGGGCTCGGCGCCTTGCGTGCGACGGCCGCCGTCGCGCTGCAGCAGTCGGTTCAGGTGCTCACGCACGTGGCGCTGCTGATCTTCTTCAGCGCCGCCGCCGGCGCATCGGCCGATCTGTCGCACTTCGTCCCGTCCTCGACGGTCCTGTATCTGATCGCCGGTGCTGCTCTGGGTGTGGTCGGCACGTTCATGTTGGTGCCGCGGGCCCGGCATTGGCTCGGCACCTCGGTGCGACCGCGCCTGACCGAGGTGTGGGCCGACCTGGTCAACCTCGCCCGCGAACCGCGCCGCCTCGGGCTGATCGTCTTGGGCTGTGCCGCAACGACTTTGGGTGCCGCGCTGGCGCTGTGGGCGAGCGTCGAGGCCTTCGGCGGGTCGACGTCGTTCGTGACGGTGTGCGTCGTCACGATGATCGGTGGGACGCTCGCGTCAGCCGCCCCGACCCCCGGCGGTGTCGGCGCCGTGGAGGCCGCGCTGATCGGTGGTCTGGCCGCGTTCGGCCTGCCCGCCGCCGTCGCGGTGCCGTCGGTGCTGCTCTACCGGGTGCTGACGTGCTGGCTGCCGGTGTTCATCGGCTGGCCGGTCATGCGGTGGCTGACCGAGAAGGCGATGATCTAGACCCTGCTGCGGCGTGTCGCGATCGGCGTGTCGGGCGGCCTTGTGACACATGCGATCTGGAGGCGTCAACTTTCCCTGACTGGGTCAGGGAAAGTTGACGCGTCCCAACGAAAGGTGCCGACAGACCGGGGCCGCAGCTCGCTACCGGCCCCGGTACCGCCGTCACATCTTGGCGAGCATGCCGTTCATCGTGGTGATCTCGGCCTGCTGCGTGGTGATGATCGCCTGCGCCATGGCCTTGGCGTCGGCGTTGGTGCCGTTCTTCAGCTCGTCGTTGGCCATGGTGATGGCGCCCTGGTGATGCTCGACCATCATCTGCAGCCACATCTTGTCGAACGCCGCGCCGGACAGGCCCGTCAGTTCGGTCATCTGCTGCGGGGTCATCAGGCCCGGCATCGAGTGGCTCATGGTGGCCGACGGCGCGGGCTTGCCGAAGCCCGCGAGCAGCGTCGTCATCTGCTGCATCTCGGGGGCCTGCGCCTTCTCGATGGCGGCGGCGAGGTCCTTGACCTGCTGGTTCTGCGAGCGGGTCGGGACCAGCTTGGCCATCTCGACGGCCTGCGCGTGGTGCGGATACATCATCTGCAGGAACATGACGTCGGCGTCGTTGAAGTTGGCGGCCGGCGCCGCGCTGCTGCTGGAACCCGACATCCCCGGCATCGAGTGCCCGGGCATGTCGTGGCCCGACATCGGCATGGACGAGGTGGTGGCGGAGACCGTCGAGGCCTGCTCGTTCGGCGGGCTACAGGCCGCGAGCGCGATGGCAGCGGCGGTTCCGGCTGCAACAGCGGTGGCGATAGATGCGATTTTGAACATGGTTGAACTCCTTGAAGTTTGGAAGGGTTGACGCGGGGCGCGGCCCATCAGATTCGAAGGAGCGACAGTTCCGCGAGAGTCAGCACCGTCCACGGCGGGGCTCTTTGCCTGCGCCGCAACGCCTGTCGAATGCGCGCCTGCACGTTCTGCTCGGGCGCGACGCCGAGCCAGTACAGCAAAGCCAGACCCAGGATGGTCAGCAGCTCGGTCATGACGAAGACGCAGGCGTGAAACCCGTTGTGTCCGTTGCAGTCGCAGGCATCCGACAAGGACGTTTGCACCACCGGGGCGCTCGCGTGCTGATGGACGGCCGCCTGCGGATGATGCGACGGAGCGTGCGCGGACGTGACGACCAGCGAATGCATGCCGATGATGCCGGCGATCAAGACCAAGAGACCGACAACCCACCAGCCGACGTGGCGGCGCGTGCTGCGATGCGTCACGTCGGCCTCCGGTTCGGGTATCGGTACGAAAAACATAGTACCCGAGGGGGGTATATCAACGGGAATAAATCGGATGGCCATTGCCGGCCTGACAGCGATCACGGACGCCGCAGCCGGTGGGCCACGTCACATCGTCATTCCCCCAGTGGCGACTTTCATAATTGTCTGACTCGTCGGTTATTTAGATTCGCTATTAGTGTCGACATATGGGTCGGGAAGCCTTGAGTCACAGCATTATTGGGGCGGCGGAATCGCTGAACCAATACGTTCAGCCGGACGGCAGGATCGTCATACCTGACGGCATCACGCTGACGTCGTTCCTGGAACGTAACCGCGCGGCGATGGGCGACAGCCCGTCGTACCGGTTCATCGACTACGCGCACAATCCCGACGGCGAGATCATCGAACTCAGCTGGAACGGCCTGTGGGCTAAGGTCAACGCCGTCGCGGCCCGGCTCCAGCAGGTCACCGCGCCCCGCGACCGGGTGGCGATCCTCGCGCCGCAGGGCGTCGACTACGTCGCGGCGTTCTTCGCGGCCGTGCACGCCGGAAACATCGCCGTTCCGCTGTTCGCGCCGGCGCTGTCCGGGCACGCCGAGCGCCTGGCCGCGGTGCTGGCCGACGCCAAGCCGTCGGTGGTGCTGACCACGACCGCGGCCGCCGAAGCGGTCCGCACGTTCATCAAGACGCTGCCCGCCGCCCAGCGCCCACGGGTCATCGCCGTCGACGCGGTGCCGGACACCCTCGCCGAGATGTACGTCGCCCCGGACGCCCGCACCGACGATGTCGCCTATCTGCAGTACACCTCGGGCTCGACGCGCACCCCCGCCGGCGTGGAGATCACGCATCGGAACGTGTGCACCAACGTCATTCAGATGATCCTGGCCGGCGGCCTGGACACTGACATCCGCAGCGTCAGCTGGCTGCCGCTGTATCACGACATGGGCCTGATCATGATCATGTTCCCCGCGCTGTGCGGTGGCCAGATCAGCCTGATGGACCCCATGGCGTTCGTCCGCCGGCCCTACCGGTGGATCCGGCGCCTCGCCGACGAGGCCGCCCACGGCCGGACTTTCGCGGCCGCACCCAATTTCGCCTTCGAACTGTGCGCGCAGCGCGGCCTGCCGCCGGCCGGTGAGGCGCTCGACCTCAGCAATGTGGTGACGCTGCTCAACGGTTCGGAGCCGGTGACGCTGCCGTCCATCGAGCAGTTCATGGCGGCGTTCACGCCGTACGGGCTGCCCGAGACGGTGGTCAAGCCCTCGTACGGCATGGCCGAGGCCACGCTGTCGGTCGCCAGCATCGGCGCGGACGAAAAGCCGTGCGCCACATATCTGGACCGTGCCGAGCTCGCGGCGGGCCGGGCCGTCGTCGTGGGCCGGCACGCCGACGGTGCGGTCCCGCACGTCTCGTGCGGGCAGGCCATCCCCGACCAGTGGGTGGTGATCGTGACGCCCGACGGCGACGAGGCCGCAGACGGCGTCGTCGGCGAAATCTGGTTGCACGGCAACAACATCGGCCGGGGTTACTTCGGGCGGCCCGAGGAGTCCGAGCGGGTGTTCGGCAACAAGCTGCAGACCCGTCAGACCGTCAGCCACGCCGACGGCGCCGAGGACAACGCATTGTGGTTGGCCACAGGCGATCTGGGCGTTTACGTCGGCGGCGAACTGTTCGTCACCGGCCGCATCAAGGATCTCGTCATCGTCGACGGGCGCAACCACTACCCGCAGGACATCGAGGCCACGGTCAGCCGCGCCTCCTCGGCGGTGCGCTCCGGCTACGTGACAGCCTTTGCTGTTCCTGGTGATTCGGGTGAACAACTGGTCGTGATCGCCGAGCGCGCGGTGGGTGCCGGGCGGGCCGAATTGGAGCCGGTGGCCGAGGCGGTGCGGGCCGCGGTGGCGCGTCATCACCAGGTGCGCGTCGCCGAGGTGCGACTCGTTGCGGCCGGCCGCATCCCGCGTACGACGTCGGGAAAGCTGGCCCGCAGCGCCGCCCGCGCGGAGTTTCTCGCCGGTCAATTCGACTAGCGATCGGCGCGCCGGGCACTGTTGCGGCACTTTCGATTTGGGGCCACGGCAGCCCACTGGGACACGAGTCATCAGAGTTAACAGAACGTTATTTGTCGATCGCGCCAATTTGCGGCGCCGTGGTCGCCGCTCGTGTTGGATGACGGGGTAGCCCTCGAGTAGGGCCCATTCCGCCGATGGGAGCACCGAGATGACGGAGCAGCGCCCCGACATCGTCATCCTCATGACCGACGAAGAACGCGCCATCCCGCCGTACGAAACCGACGACGTCCTGGACTGGCGTCACCGGACCCTCACGGGCCGGCGGTGGTTCGACGAAAACGGCGTGCGTTTCACGCGGCACTACACTGGCTCCCTGGCGTGTGCGCCCAGCCGGCCGACGCTCTTCACGGGCCAGTACCCCGACCTCCACGGCGTCACGCAGACCGACGGTCTCGGCAAGCGGTACGACGACTCGCGGCTGCGGTGGCTCCGCCAGGGCGAGGTGCCGACGCTGGGCAACTGGCTGCGCGCCGCCGGGTACGACACGCATTACGACGGCAAGTGGCACATCTCGCACGCCGACCTCGAGGACCCCAAGACCGGCAAGCCGCTCGCCACCAACGACGCCGACGGTGTCGTCGACCCGGTGGCCGTGCAGGCCTACCTCGACGCCGACCCGCTGGGGCCCTACGGCTTCTCCGGCTGGGTCGGGCCGGAGCCGCACGGAGCGGCCATGTCCAACAGCGGTTTTCGGCGGGACCCGTTGGTGGCCGAGCGGGTCGTCGCCTGGCTCGACGACCGTTACGCGCGGCGGCGCGCCGGCGACCCGGATGCGCTGCGGCCGTTCCTGCTGGTGGCCAGCTTCGTCAATCCCCATGACATCGTGCTGTTCCCGGCCTGGGTCCGCCGCAGCCCGCTGCTCGACTACCCCGTCCTCGAGCCGCCGCACGTTCCCGCGGCGCCGACCGCAACGGAAGATCTGACCGACAAGCCGGCCGCGCAGGCCGCCTTCCGTGAGGCCTACTACTCCGGCTACGGCCCGGCCGCGGTCATCGAACGCACCTACCGCCGCAACGCGCAGCAGTACCGCGACCTCTACTACCGCCTGCACGCCGAAGTCGACGGCCCGCTGGACCGGGTGCGCCGCGCCGTCACCGAGAACGGTTCCGAAAACGCCGTACTGGTGCGGACTTCCGATCACGGCGACCTGCTGGGCGCGCACGGCGGGCTGCACCAGAAGTGGTTCAACCTGTACGACGAGGCGACGCGTGTTCCGTTCGTCATCGCCCGCATCGGCGCCGACGCGACCACCGCCCGCGAAGTCAACGCACCGACATCACACGTCGACCTGGTGCCGACGCTGCTCGGCGCGGCCGGCATCGACATCGCCGCGACCGCCGAAACCCTCGCCGCGTCGTTCACCGAGGTGCATCCCCTCCCCGGCCGCGACCTCATGCCAGTGGTGAATGGTGCTGCGGCCGAACAGGATCGGACCATCTACCTGATGACGCGCGACAACATCCTCGAGGGCGACACCGGGGCATCGGGCGCGGCACAGGCCATCGGCGCCAACACCAATCCGCCAGCGCTGCTGCGCATCAAGGTGCCCGCAAACGTCGCGGCCAACTTCGAAGGGCTGGTCTCGCGCGTCACCAACGCCGAGGCGGCCGGCGGCGCCGGGCACCTGTGGAAGCTGGTCCGCACCTTCGACGATCCGGCGACCTGGACCGAACCGGGTGTGCGCCACCTGGCCGCCAACAGCCGCGGCGGCGACACGTACCGCACCGACCCGCTCGACGACCAGTGGGAGCTCTACGACCTGACTGCCGACCCGATCGAGGCGTCCAACCGCTGGGGCGATCCCAGCCTGCACGAGCTGCGGCGGCACCTGCGGACGCAGCTCAAGCTGGTCCGCACGGCGTCGGTACCGGAGCGCAACGATCCGTGGCCGTATGTGAGCCGGCGGCCGCCGGAGCCGGGCAGCGCCGTCCGCCGATTGCTGTGCCGGTTCCGCCCGTAGGCAAAACCTGCAGGTCACGCCGTCGCGATTACAGGTTTTGCCTGGTCGGCCAATAGCATGTCTGGTGCCATGACCGACACCGCCCCCGCCACCGATACCCGCTCCGCCGGCCGGGTGGCCGCCGAAGCCGCCCGTCGCCGCACATTCGCCGTCATCAGTCACCCTGACGCCGGTAAATCGACGCTGACCGAGGCGCTGGCCCTGCACGCCCGGGTGATCAGCGAGGCGGGCGCGATCCACGGCAAGGCGGGCCGCAAGTCCACGGTGTCGGACTGGATGGAGATGGAGAAGGCCCGCGGCATCTCGATCACCTCGACGGCGCTGCAGTTCCCGTACCGCGACTGCGTCATCAACCTGCTCGACACCCCCGGCCACGCCGACTTCTCCGAGGACACCTACCGGGTGCTGACGGCCGTCGACTGCGCCGTGATGCTCATCGACGCCGCGAAAGGCCTTGAGCCGCAAACCCTGAAGCTGTTCCAGGTGTGTAAGCACCGCGGCATCCCGATCATCACGGTGATCAACAAGTGGGACCGCCCGGGCCGGCACGCGCTGGAGCTGATGGACGAGATCCACGAGCGCATCGGGCTGCGGACGACGCCGCTGACCTGGCCGGTGGGCATCGCCGGCGATTTCAAGGGTGTGATGGATCGCCGCAAGGGCCACTACATCCGCTTCACCCGCACCGCCGGTGGCGCCACCGCCGCGCCCGAGGAGCACATCCCCGCCGACAAGGCGCACGACGCCGCCGAGGGTGACTGGGACACCGCCGTCGAAGAGTCCGAACTGCTGTCGATGGACGGCTCGGACTACGACCGCGAGACCTTCCTGTCCGGCGAGTCCTCCCCCGTGCTGTTCACCTCGGCCGCGCTGAACTTCGGCGTCAACCAGCTGCTGGACGTGCTGGTCGACCTGGCGCCCTCCCCTGGCGCGATCCGCGATGTCGCGGGTGAGCCGCGCCCGGTGGATTCGCCGTTCAGCGCGTTCGTGTTCAAGGTGCAGGCCGGTATGGACACCTCGCACCGCGACCGCATCGCCTACGCGCGGGTGTGCTCGGGCACGTTCGAGCGCGGCGATGTGCTGACCCACGCCGGGACCGGCAAGCCCTTCGTGACCAAGTACGCGCAGTCGGTGTTCGGCCAGCAGCGCTCCACACTGGACGACGCCTGGCCCGGCGACGTGATCGGCCTGGCCAACGCGGCGGCGCTGCGCCCCGGCGACACGCTGTATCGCGATGTGCCCGTGGAGTTTCCGCCGATTCCGAGCTTCTCCCCCGAGTACTTCTCCGTGGTCCGCGGCAAGGATCCGAGCAAGCACAAGCAGTTCCGCAAGGGCATCGAGCAGCTCGATCAAGAAGGTGTCGTGCAGGTGCTGCGCTCGGACAAGCGCGGTGAGCAGGCGCCCGTCTTCGCGGCCGTCGGCCCCATGCAGTTCGAGGTCGCCGCGCACCGCATGGCGACCGAGATCGGCGCGGCCATCTCGCTCGAGTCGCTGCCGTACCAGGTGGCGCGGGTCGTCGAGCCCGAGGACGCCGAGTTCATGAGCAAGCAGGTCTCCTGCGAGGTGCTGACCCGCACCGACGGCGTCATGCTCGTGCTGTTCTCGACACCGTGGCGCCTCGAAGGGTTCCAGCGGGACAACCCGTCCATCAAGCTCCGGTCGTTGGTGGCGGCGGCCGAAAGCTGACGCGCCCCTCTCGAAGGTGGGCACACCGCGACGCTCAGCGCTTACGGTGTAGAGCACCCAAGAGAGAGGACGAGAGTTGGCCACCGCCACTCCAGCGACCCCCGCCACCCCGACGCTGCGCGAACTGACGGTCCGCGGCATCCTGCTCGGCGGTGTCATCACGCTCGTGTTCACCGCCGCCAACGTCTACCTCGGACTCAAGGTCGGCCTGACGTTCGCCACTGCCATCCCTGCCGCGGTGATCTCGATGGCGGTGCTGCGCAGCTTCGCCAACCACTCGATCGTCGAGAACAACATCGTGCAGACCGTCGCGTCGGCGGCCGGCACGCTGTCGGCGATCATCTTCGTGCTGCCCGGGCTGATCATGGTCGGCTGGTGGACCGGTTTTCCCTACTGGACCACCGTCGCCGTGTGCGCCGTCGGCGGCACGCTCGGCGTCATGTACTCGATCCCGCTGCGCCGGGCCCTGGTCACCGGAACCGACCTGCCCTACCCCGAAGGCGTCGCCGCCGCCGAGGTACTCAAGGTCGGTGACGGCACCGAAGGCGTGGAGGCCAACCGCACCGGGCTGAAGGTCATCACGTTCGGTTCGGTCGTGTCGGCCGTTTTCGGGCTGCTCGCCAATATGAAGGTGCTCGCCAATTCCGTTACCGCATATACCCGTATCGGCGCGGGCGGCACGATGTTCACCGCCGGCCTGTCGATGGCGATGATCGGCGTCGGGCACCTGATCGGCATGACCGTCGGCATCGCGATGCTCGTCGGTCTCGTCATCTCGTACGGGGTGCTGCTGCCCATCCGCACCGACGGCGCGCTCACCGGTAGCGAACCGATCGGCGACATCATCGACGGCATCTTCGTGCACGAGGTGCGGTTCGTCGGCGCGGGAGCCATTGCCGTCGCGGCGATCTGGACGCTGCTGAAGATCCTGCGCCCCATCGTCAAGGGCGTCACCGCTGCGCTGGGGTCGGCACGTGACCGGCGGCAGGGCCAGGTCGTCGAGCTCACCGAGCGCGACATCCCCTTCCCCATGGTCGTCGGCACCGTCGTGGTGATGCTGCTGCCGATCGCCGTGCTGCTGTGGGATTTCAGTCGCGGAACTGTGCTGCAGGGGCATTCGGCCGCGATCATCGCGGCGAGCCTGGTGTTCATCTTCGTCATCGGGCTGGTCATCGCCTCGGTGTGCGGGTACATGGCCGGGCTGATCGGTTCGTCGAACAGCCCGATATCCGGCGTCGGCATCCTGACGGTCCTCATCGCCGCGGTGCTGATCAAGGTGGTCTTCGGGCGGGCCGACGCCGGCCAGTCGACCGCGCTCGTGGCGTTCACGTTGTTCGCCGCCGCCATCACGTTCGGTGTCGCGACCATCTCCAACGACAACCTGCAGGACCTCAAGACCGGCCAGCTGGTCGGAGCGACACCGTGGAAACAGCAGGTGGCGTTGGTGATTGGCGTGGCGTTCGGGTCGGCGATCATTCCGCCGGTCCTCAACCTGATGCAGCGGGCGTTCGGTTTCCTCGGCGCGCCCGGGGCCGGCGATCATGCCCTTGCCGCGCCGCAGGCCGCACTGATCTCGTCGTTGGCCAAGGGCGTGTTCGGCGGGTCGCTGAACTGGGGGCTCATCGGGCTGGGTGCCGTGATCGGTGTCGTCGCCATTCTCGTCGACGAGACCCTCACCCGCACATCACGTTTCGCGCTGCCGCCGCTGGCCGTCGGAATGGGCATGTACCTGCCGATGAGCCTGACGCTGATCATTCCGCTGGGTGCTGTTCTCGGCTACTTCTATAACCGCTGGGCCGACCGGACCGGCGGCGACGTCGAGCGCAAGAAGCGGATCGGCGTGCTGCTGGCGACGGGCATGATCGTTGGTGAGAGCCTTTACGGCGTCGTCTTTGCCGGGTTCGTGGCCGGGACTGGTTCCGACGAGCCCTTTGCGCTGTTCTCTGGTTTCGGCGGGTCCCTTCCTGAAGTGATCGGCGTCGTGGCCTTTGCGGCCGTGCTGGCGTGGATGTACAAGCGGACGCGCGTCATTGCGGGGAGCGAGCCGGTGGCAGTTGAACGCTGAGTCGCTTGGCTGCCGCTGATTTCGTGGTGCCTGCGCGTGCCGCGAGGGCGGGACGCCTCTCCCGACATGTTCGACTTGGAGCCGTCAAGGATCCTTGACGGCTCCAAATCGCATGTGCTGCAACACTGTCAACGCTGAGAGGATGCTTCTCCTAGCGCGGGACGACAGTGATGGCGCATCGTGGGCCATTCGCTCCTGACAGCCGAGCATCCGCGGTCACCAGAGCGCAGTCCAGGTTCTCAGCGAGGGCGACGTACATCGCGTCGTAGGCCGTCACAGCCTCACGAAGTTCCCAAATGCGTTCCAGGAGAGGTGGAGCGGCGTAGCGGATCAGCCCGAGCCCGCTCCAGACATTCAAAGCCTGCCGGCCCTCCGCAGAGGTAAGCCGACCGGACGCCACTTGCCGGCGCAAGACACTGGCCACCTCCGCATCCACCAAGTGCGGCGCGTGAATCGATTCGGCAGCGAGTAGTCGACGTGCTTGACCATCGTGCAGAAGCCCAGAGACTGCCGCCGACGCATCGACGACAATCACCGGCGTTCGGACTCCAACTGCTTGACGATGGTCTCGGTCGGGATATCCAGATCGGGCAGCGTGGCCAGCAATGCGGCATTGTCGACTCGACGAGTCGCGGCATCGAGTTCACGGATCGCGACGGCTGTCACCGAGGTGCTCGCTGCACGCGCCATCCGTTCGAGTCGATCCATGACGTCATCAGGGACGTTACGGAGGTGCAGAGTCCGCATACGACCACTGTACCCAGATTGCATACTTCTCGCTTGCAATCTGCTAGCAACCCGTCCGAGCTGACTTGAGGAGCCATCAGCCCACATCGTCGTACCCCCAGAACTCTCGCGCCTCGCTCATAAGTTCGTGCCGGTAGCTCGGCCTCAGCTCATCGATCACAGCAAGCGTCCGTGACGTCAGCTCGTCGCCAATCCCACTCTGCGCGTGCGCATATGGGATGAACGCACGTAGCAGGTCAGGAACGTCCAGCGCCACCTCCAATGGCGTGCCGTCGTCGTAGTAGGACGGGTTGCGCAACACGTCTCGGACACGTGTTTCGCTCCACCGCAGCGGGTCTTCCGAGCCGGTCTCGAAAAGCTCCAGCAGCTGCTCCCGGTAGCCGGGGCCGTTGAACGGAGCAGACGAACTGCTAACGAAGAACGACTCGCACAGCTGCACGGCGGAAGCCCAATCCATGGACGGTGTGCGGCCCTCACCGCCTTCCGGGAGCCGACTGATCAGCCACCTGACCAGCGGTCGGTTTGGCATCCACGTATTGGCATCTCGCGCGAATACTGGCTTCTTGAAAGCACCTTCGATCCACGCCCTCGCGTCGGCGAGGTCCATTTCGACAACAGTCTCGGAACCCGGTTCCGCAATCCGTGCAAGCACTTCGTCGATCAGCTCCGGCACAATGGCGATGTCGGTGACGCCCGAGAACCGATTGTGGTCGACCCGCACGACCACAGTCAGCCCATGACCACCCCCTAGTCGAGCACCAATGGCAATCTCATCGACATCACCGAAGGCATCACTTCGGCGGACAGCCCGGTGCACGTTCACCTGCGACAGTGAGTGGATCCATCCCGGCAGGTGCTCGTGGCGCTGTGCGAGTTCCGCTCGACATTCGAATTGCAGAGCTGGGTCATCGACCAGAAGCTCCGCGATTACAGCGAGTAAGGCAGTGACCGGCCGGTTGCGTGTCGACATAAGGCCGGTCAACAGGCGATACAGCTTTTCGCCGTCCGGCCTGCTGGCATCGAGCGAAGTGAGGTTGAGGTTCCCTACGTTGATCGCGCGGCTGGCCATGCTGACGAGATAGACCGGATGCTGATCGACCCTGGGCCGCACTATTTCTGTCAGCTGTCCGGTTGCATCGTTCAGCTGCCCGATTACATCTTTCAGCTGTCCGGTTACATTTTTCAGCCGTCGGTCGAGAGCATTCCCGGCCTTGCGTTTCTTCGCTCGCCGCACATCGCGTCGAGCCTGTTTGAGGCTCCGTAAACGTCGTTTGTCGGTCATGTCGCGGACGCTACGCCGGGGCTACGACAAGTACGCCGCCGCCGTTTTCAGCGCCCTCCTGACACGCGGACGTACATCACGTGACATCACGGCAAACAAGCTCGCGTGCGTCCGCCACGACCGGCGGCGCGGCGGATAGTGACAACCGTGGACGCTGTACTTCACCCGAACACCGCGTCAAGGGTTCCGCCCCCACACCCGGTGTCATCGAATGCCGCTGAACAACACGGTGCGGTCATCGCAGACCGGCACCCGCGAGAAATCTCATCCACCAACAGAATCGACGCCCGCGACGAGCTGATCGGAGACGGTCAGGCCGTGCCGGGCGCCTGGGTCACCGTGTCGTTCAACGGCGACCCTGACGACACGGACGTCTTCCAGCTCGTCCTGCCCGCCGACGCCAAGCCGTTGGGCGACACCTGCTCCGTGGAATGCCCGCTGGGCAAAGCGCTCGTTGCCTCGCACGTCGGCGAAACCCGGAGATACGTGACAGAATCCGGGCGGAGCATGGCGATCACGGTTCTGGCCGTCGACAGCGTCAATCCGCAGGAGACGGCCGGACGCTGACCGCTCCCCGACCAATGTTGTTCGGGGAGCCCAGGGCCCTACTCCGCGGCCCGACCGCCCACCACCGCGTGAAACCGCCCCTGCGGGTACGGCAGAGCGATGTCGTGTTCGTCGTAGGCGCGCAGAATCGCGCGGCGGATCCGGCGCTGCACGGCGCCCTGCATGTTCGGCCGGGTTTTCACCGACATCCGCAAGGTGAGCAGATCAGGCGAGAGCTCCTGCACGCCAAGCATTTCCGGATCACCTAACACGTCGGCAGCGATCGCCGGGTCGATGATCGCGTCCTCCGCCGCTTCGAGGGCCACCAGCTCGGCGCGGTCGAGGTCGGCGGTCAAGGCCACCGGAACCTCAACGTTCGCAACGGCGTAGTCCTGGCTCATGTTGCCGACGCGCTTGATCTCACCATTGCGGACGTACCAGAGGGTGCCGTCGCCGCCGCGCAGTGTGGTGATACGCAGGCCGACGCTCTGCACCTCGCCCGTCACGTCGCCGAGGTCGACATTGTCGCCGACACCGTACTGATCCTCGAGCAGCATGAAGATGCCGCTGACGAAGTCGCGGACCAGGTTCTGCGCGCCGAAGCCGATCGCGAGACCGACCACACCGGCCGAGGCGATGAACGGCGCGATGTTGACGCCCAGCACGCTGAGGATTGCGAGCACCAGCCACAGGAGCAGCAGGATCGACACCGTCGATTTCAGCACCGAGCCGATGGTCTGGGCGCGCTGGCGGCGCCGCTCGGCGGCCTTGCGGGCGTTCGACGAGGCCGCGCGGTCTCGCAGGTAGCGCAACAACGGCGGACGGTTGGCCTGCGATTCCTCGTCGACGGCCATGGTCTTGCCAGCTCGACCGGTCGTGGCGCGGTCGATCACCCGGTGCAGGGCCAGCCGCGCGATCAGGGCGATGACGCCGTAGGAGACGATCCGGATCGGCACCTCGAGCAGCCAGTGTCGGTTCGTTTCGGTCCATTCGAAAGCCAGTTGGTAGACATGCACGGGTTCGACCCTACGAGAGGGCGTCGAAACGCCTGGCCACGGCGATTCACGGCTGCAGGCGGGACCAGCGGGTTTCGCCGGTCGTGAGATCCAGTCGACGAGTGGGGCTGGTCGTTGCCCGGGTCACACCGACGACACCGGTTCCTGCCAGCAATCTGGCAAGAACCTGTCTAAAACCTGTGAGCGACAAGGAAATTGGCGTCAGCGACCCCCTGGCACGCTCGGTAGGCTTCAACCGTCAGCCAGTACGCGTTAGGGGTATCGCATGGCCGGAGGGGGAATTCTGGGGGTCTCCCCAGAAGAGTTGCAGCGGGTGTCAGGGGCGATCAGTTCCCTGGCTGACGAGCTCGCGACGCAGGTGAAGACGATCGACAACGAGGTATCCGGCTTCGTCGGATCGGGCTGGACCGGGCTGTCCAGTGGCGCATTCGCCGAATCATTCTGGAAATGGCATGAGGGCGCCAAGGACGTTCACACCGGCCTGGCTGAGATGGCGACCCTGCTCTCTACGGCGGCCGGTGCATACGAGAGCCAGGACAGTCACTCGGGAGCAGCGCTCAGCACCCAGATGAGAATCGACGGTTAGGGCCTGCCATGTCTGACGAATTCGGAGTCGATACCGACAAGTTGATGGACATCGTCGAGAAGATGACCCAGGTAGAGGCCAGGATCGAAGCGATGATCACCGAAGCCGATGCCGAGGTTTCGGGACTCCACGCCACGTGGGTGGGCACGGCCGCCGCGACGCAGGCAGACGCGCATCGTCGCTGGGCTGAGGGTGCGCAAGAAATGCGCGAAGCCCTGGTCAAGCTGCGCGAAGCCGCCCACAAGGCGCACGGCAACTACACCGGCGCGGCCAAGAGCAATCAAACGATGTGGTCACGGTGACCCGGCCGACGGTGCGATAGGCGGCGAAACCCTGTGGCACCGATTGTTGTTGATCCGCGCGCACTCGATGGCGCCGGGCAGTCCGTGGACGCCCAGGCCGAAGCGCTCGGGAGGGCTATCGAAGGCTTGCACTCTGCGCTTTCGGGCAGCGGAGGAATGTCCGGTGATGACCCGGCCGGCATCGTCCACGGCCGCGCGTATGACAAGTCCGCCAAATCGATGCTCGAAGCGATGGTGGACCTGCGAAATGGCATGGCACGTATCGGCGACGGCATCCGGGCCAGCGCGACGAGCTATTCGCGGGCCGAAGTTGCGTCGAACACTCACGGCAGCGGCGGAGCGCCGCTGCCAGCCGCGGCGCCGACCGCGTTCGTCAGTGCGCAGGTCCCACCATCGGCCGAAGGCAGCAACGAGAGCGCGCCGCCGGGCTGGTCACTGGTCGAACCCTTCCTGGGCATGATCTGGCCCGACGGCAGTCCCAGCAAGCTGCGGGCGGCAGCCGGAGCATGGACAGCGGCGGGATCGGCGTTCCTCGGCGCCGAGGCACCACTGCTCAACGCACTGGGCGTGGTTACGGCGCAACAGATTCCGGAGGGCGCACAGGTCGCGCAGGCAGTCGTGGCGGGCAACACCAACGCGACGGCGCTTTTTGGCCAGTGCGTCCAGGTCGCATCAAACCTCAACTCTTACGCCGGACACATCGAAGCCACTCACGCGGCGATCTTGGACTTGCTGTCGCGAATCGTGAACCCGATGACCGGGATTCGTGAAGTCTGGGACCTCCTCACCGGCGAGGATGAAGACGAGATCAAGAAGATCGCCGACGACATCCGCGTCGTGGTCAACAACTTCAAGGCCGAAGTGGACGCGTTGGCCACGTTGCTCGCGCCACTGATCGCGGCCGCCGAAGCGATCGCCTCGGTCATGGCTAACTGGGCCAAGATGGAGCTTCAGCAGTTCGGCGACGCCGCGTACAACGTGCTGGCTGACGTGGTCAACTCGGCGGCGAGTTTCGGCAACGCGGCGATCCACAACCCGCTCGACACCTTGGGGATGATCGGCGGGGCCGCGTTGATCGCGGGTGGAGCCGGGATCGAGGTTCCCGGCGTCATCCTCGACGCCACCGGCATTGGCGCGGTGGTCGGCGTCCCGGTGAACGTGGCCGGTTTGGGCATGATCGCTACCGGCGGCACCCTGGCCGGCGCCGGCGCCATTGACTTGTCGCACGAGGCGGCGCTGAACCCGGTCACGATCATGCACGCGCACACCGGACGCCCGGGTGAAGGTGTAGACCGAGGTGACGGTAGAGACCAGTACGGGCACTACACCGGTCGCGAAGGCGGGAGCTACGGGAAGGGGCGTGAAGCAGAAGGCATTGAGCAGTACCAGGACCGCTACCCCGGCCGTTGGGTTAGCACCGAGCAGCGGAAAGCAACGGTGGACGGTGGGGCGCCCGGCGGACGGTTCTACGACGGTCTCGCGCGCAAACCCGACGGTACATATGAAGGCGTCGAGGTGAAATCTGGAGGCGCCCTTCCGACTAAGGGACAGGCGGAGTTTGACAGTAAGGTGTCAGCTACGAATCCTGCCTACGTCACGATCACAAACGAGCAAGGAGTGGTGGAGACTGTGAAGGTCACAAGCGTTCGCGTTGAAACGGTGCCGACCGAATGAAACTTGACAGGCCAACCCACGTGCAGGCGACGAATCGCTCGTCGGGGTGGATGAGCGAATTCACAGAAGAGATTCCTGGCCAGATCGCCGCAATTATCAAGCGGCTAGGCGACGGCCGGTACACCTACATGTCGATCTATCCCCTGCCGGCCGACGCAGGTATCTACGATGATGTCCACCCGGCCGAATGGATGCAGGCCACGGGTGTCGCGCCTGATCGGCTCACCGTCGAGGTCAAACAAGCCGACGCCAAAGGCGTGCACAGGCTGTACACCATCGGCCGAGCAGACGCTGCAGATTCGTCTGCCCAAACGGAGCCAATTCAGAACGGCGACAACACATACCTGGTGCGCCCATCCGAGGTGCTCACAGCCACAGACGCCATCGAACTGTTCCAGCACTACTACGAAACCCACGCCGTCCCCGAAGGCTGGAGTCTGCGCGAACAACCCGAGTTCTCCGATACGGCAGTTGCCAGCGGACTCTCCGACGGCGCGGAAGCGGACAACGCTACGCCGTCCGCCGGTAAGGCTCCCGTCACGAAAAGCGAAGCAACACAGCAGAAACTCGACAAAGCGTCGAAGGCCTTGGAAGGTAAGCCCCATCGCCGCGGTGGCGACTAGGCCGCTCAACAGGCCGGTGACGTCGTCAACGGAGGGCCATCTTGCCTGAGTGGTTCGTGTTCCAAAAGCTGCTCGCCGCGCCAATCTCACACGCCATCGTAGGGACGGGACTCGATCAGATCGGCGGATACGTCACCGAAGCATCGGCGGTGGTCGGTCTGCGGACGCCAGCAGAGTTGTTGGCGGCATACGGCGTCGACGCCGCTCCTGAGTTCGCCGATGTAGTCCGATTTGAGCAGCCGCGGATCGCAACGTTCACCAAGCCGAGTAACTCGGACCGTCCCTGGCTCGACTTCCCCTACGGTTTTCTCTACGGAGACTCATCGGCCCCTGTATGGCGCATGAGCCGCACCCGGTTCTCCTATGGGGCCGAATACTGGCGAATCCGTTCCGATGGTGAACAGAAGTGCTTGTCGCACTACGCGGGGGCTGGCCGTGGGTGGGTGGGCGCCAAACGCTGGCGGCCGCCGAGCCCGATGGTGGGCACGTTGGCGCGTTGGCAGGGCCGGGAGTTCTTCGCCGACGTCGTGGCGGAGACCGTGCTGCTGACCGCGCTCACCGAGAATGGCCCAACGGGGTTCGAGCCAGTCCGCCCACATGCGTGGTCCAAGACCGTCCCGATGTCGGAATGCGAAGTGTTCGAACGGGTTTTCACGGCTCAGGTCGACGGTGTTCCTGTGCGCATTCTGCGCTCAGCTGGCTCAACTGCAGAGGTGCTCTTGCTGACCGACGACCCGGCCGATGCCGAGCGGGTTGGCGCTGGGTTGGTTGAGGCCGGCGTGTTCGAGGCTGTGGTGGAGAGCAGTCGCCTGACGAATGTGCAGGGCGTCGAGAACCAATGGGTTCCGGGCGCGGATAAGTAGATGCCAAGTGAGACTCGAACGAGCGACGCACATCCTTGAGTCCAACCGGGCAAAGATGCACATGAGCGAATTCACCGAAGAGATTCCCGTTCAAATCGCCGCGGGCATCAATCGCCTCGGCGACGGCGAATACACCTACTACTCGATCTACCCAGTGGGTCCGGAAGTCCCGTACGACCAATTCCCCTATTCGGACGAGTGGATACAGGCCACTGGCGTCGCTCCCGATCGGCTCACCGTCGAGATCAAGCAAGCCGACGCCAACGGCGTGCACCACCTGTACACGATCGGCCGGCCCGGTGGCGCAGGTGAGTCGGCCGAGACCGAGCCAATTCAGAACGGCGACAACACATATCTGGTGTGCCCCTCCGAAGTACTCACAGCCACCGACGCCATCGAGCTCTTCCAGCACTACTACGACACCCACTCCGTCCCGGCAGGCTGGAGTCTGCGCGAACAGCCGGAGTTCTCGGATACCGCGGTCGCGGAACGATACGGCGAAGGTGAGCAGCGTCCGCCGGGCGCAAGGGTGCCATGAGGTATGCGGTCAGAGAATTCGCTACGGTCGCGCTCTCGGACGAGCCGGCACGAGCGGAGATGCAGCTCAACCATCTCGTCAGCCTCATCGGTGAGCGAAAGCTCTTCATGATCGTGTTCGAACTGCCCGAGAACTACGAGACTTCCGACCACGTCGAACCGGCTGAGAATTTCGTACAGACCACCGGCACTCAAGCCGGACTGACGGTCGAACTGATGAGGAACGGGACGCTGTTCACCCTCGGACATCCGGGCGACAAAGGGCTGCTGGTGCCGCTTGCCCGAAAGGATGGCACCTCGGTCGAAGTGAACCAGAACGAAGTGCTCATGCCGGACGAAGTCGGGCAGCTCCTCGTCGAGTACGTCCGAACCAGCTCGATTGACACTTCTGGATGGGCACTGCGCGAAACTTCCTTGGCGGACCATAACCACGCCGTTCCCGCCGGCTGGAGTCTGCGCGAACAGCCCGGGTGCGCCGACACCGCCGCCGACGAGGCCTCCAAGCGCCATGGCAACCGCTCGATCGGAGGATGACGTGAGGTTCAGCGACGTGTTCGTATCCCGAGCAGACCGGTATTCCGTCGGCATCGAACTCGATTCGGGGAGGCCCTACGTCTCAATCCCCGTCAGCAACGGCGTGGTGGATTACGAAGAGTACTACGCGATTTCGCCGGAGCAGTCCGACGCGTTTCTGGCTGATAGGACTTCCGCAATCGAGTTTGTCAAGGCCTGTCGGCGGCACCAGCATGACGATCTGTTGATCCTGAGGCCCGGCACCAACCGAGGGACGCCTGTCTGACGCGAGCGCTGGCAGTCCGCTCGTTCCCTTAGCGCTAGCCGTGCGGCGGCGTCGCCGCCGAACACGGTATGCGCTGCCGCTATTCCCCGCGCGTCCGTCACGAATCCCACACATCGTCAGCGGTCACATTCGTCGCCGTCGGTGGTTCTATCTCAGTAACGAGGTCGTTATTCAGATTGAAAGGAACGTGCCATGACCGATGTAGCAGGCAAGGTGGTTCTGGTAACGGGTGGGCGACGGGGCCTGGGCGCGGCCCTGGTCGACGAGGTGCTGGCCCGAGGCGCCCGCAAGGTCTACTCGACCGCACGGACCGACTTCACCGACGACCGTGCTGAAGTGGTCACGTACGGTCTCGAAGTCAGTTCGACGGATTCGGTTGCAGCACTGGCGAATATCGCTGGCGACGTCGACATCGTGATCAACAACGCCGGCGTCTCCCACCTGGACGATCTGCTGACCGGCAGCTGGGATGACATCACCGACACCTTCGACACCAATGTGTTTGGGCCACTGCGGGTGACGCGCGCCTTCGCGCCGATCCTCGCCGCCAACGGCGGAGGCGCCCTGGTCAATGTGCACTCGGTGTTGTCGTGGCTCGGCGGCGCCGGCGCCTACGGTGCCTCGAAGGCGGCGATCTGGTCGATCACCAACTCGCTGCGCCAGGAACTCCAGCCGCAACACACCCAGGTGGTCGGAGTGCACGTCGGGTACATCGACACCGATATGACCGACGGCATCAACGCACCCAAGCTTGCTCCGGCCGACGTCGCCCGACGCATCATCGACGGCTTGGAAGCCGGCGCGGCTGAGGTATTGGTCGATGATCTCTCCGTTCAGGTGAAAGCGGCGCTGTCCGGGCCAGTTGAAAACCTGGCCTTCACTCGGTCGTAGCGAACGGCGCTGACGTTTCAACTTGTTAGCGCCAACGCGATTAGCTGAGGAGCCAGTCGTCACCGCCCGCCAAAACCGGAGTCGGGGTCGTAGCCGGCGTCATGGGTGAACTCAGGAGGCATGTAGTGGCCGTAGGTACCGCGGGGATCGCCCTCAACAAAGAACCGGTCCTCGCGGTCGGCGCGGTTGGCGATCATGTCGCGCTCGAACTGTTCCCGGCGCAGCTCAGCT
Source organism: Mycobacterium sp. SMC-17 (assembly GCF_045310915.1). Taxonomy (NCBI): domain Bacteria; kingdom Bacillati; phylum Actinomycetota; class Actinomycetes; order Mycobacteriales; family Mycobacteriaceae; genus Mycobacterium; species Mycobacterium sp. SMC-17. Next base: position 24,670 of record NZ_JBJIAK010000066.1, read on the forward strand.
TCGCGCGCCTGGGCCGACTTGAGCGTCCAGGCAGCAAACGCGGAAAGCACCGCGAAGGCGATCAGCGCGACGTACAGCCACGGATGCTCGTGAGCCAGCCCAAGCAGCAACAGGCCGCCGAAGACTGCTGCCACGCCGACCCCGGAACGCCTGCGGGTCCGGGCGATGGCGCCAAGCCCATTACCTCCGTTCGCAATAGCGACCGATGACGAACTACCCCCGAAGATCGCGACCAGGATCCAGACCGGCAGCCACAGCCCACAAGACAGGAAGGTCAGGATGGCGTGCAGCGCGTGGTTGGGTCCGCCGCCGGTTGATACTGCGACAGCGACCGCGGGTGCCGGCGTAGCGGGCGCGGTCGGTACGAAGTGCTCGGTCCAGCGTCGGCCGTCGTGGTAGCGCTGGCCAGGCTGGCCGCTCGGGTCTTGGTACCAACCCGGCGCTGGGGTTGGGTAGTCGTGATTCGGCATGTCGGGTCCTCTCGGCGCATTTCAAGCAAGCCGAACAGAATGACACCGACCACCGACATTGATTGTGTTCAACCCGTTCGGGCGAGGATGACCTTGCTCGTTCGCCGCTGGTGATGACCCTCC
>NZ_JBJIAK010000067.1:0-24506 GCF_045310915.1 Mycobacterium sp. SMC-17
AGCATCCTCAGTAACGCGCCACGGTGGTCCCATCCCCCTGGCAATCAGGTGGTCCCATCACCCTGGCAAGCGACACCTGCCATCGCGATGGGCGTTGCCGCCCTTGCGTTTTGCTTCGAACTTGGCGTGATCGGTGTCCTCGATGGCGGCATCGACAATGGTCGACCGCCGCCTCGATGCCGCACCCGCAAAAGAAGATGCCGTCCGCAGAAAATGGAAACCACCCCGTCTTTTCACGATTGGCCGAGCATAGATTTGTTTGCAAAGTCGACTCTCTGCCGCGCGTTTCCTTTTTCGTGTAGCGGAGAACATGGAGTGGCGCATGAGGCGTATGAGACCGATTAAAAATATTCAATCGCGATAGTTAATAAACCTTCTTCCTGCAAACTGCAAATATTTACTATGCAGTAGCAATATCAGCACTCCACGTGCGTTTATGCGGATTTTTTGAGGAATCTGTTGGCTAGTGGGCAAACATGGTAATTTCCAATAGGCCGAGCGCGGGGCGGCAAAACGCTCTGAATCCAAAGGGGATTCGATCGTGTCCAAGCATCGCAAACAAAAGTCCGGCAGGACCTTGAGGTCCGTCAATTATCTCGCGACCGGTGCCTTGGGCGTCGCAGCCGCGAGTGCCGGCATCGTAATGGCGATTCCGCCAGGCGCGGTGGACGCGCTCACAGCGTCGCCGCGAGCGGTTGAACTCACCGATTTCAGCTTCCCGCTGGCGCCTGCGCAGGATCCGAACAACCCCTTGTGGTGGTTGACCGGGTTGTTCGGGGCGAACGCGTCGCCGCCGGGACCGAAAGCGCTCATCAAGCCGTTCGCCCCGACGACGCCGGACCCATTGGACAGTCCGTGCGGTCTGATCTGTAACGGCGCGGCAGGTACGGCTGCGCACCCGAACGGCCAAGCCGGTGGCATCTTGTTCGGTGACGGCGGCGCAGGCTGGGACAGCACCGATGCAGGAGTCAACGGCGGTGACGGCGGCGCAGCAGGTCTGCTGTTCGGTAGTGGCGGCCGAGGCGGCAACGGCGCCGACGGCACCGACGTCCTGGCCGGCAGTAACGGCGGCAAGGGCGGAAACATGGGTCTGCTCGGGCTGTTCGGGACCGGCGGCAAGGGCGGTAATGGCGGCGCAGGTGGCTTCGGTGCGACTGGCGTCACCGGCGGCGCGGGCGGTGACGGCGTTGCTGGCACCGACGGCGCGACCGGTACGGCAGGTGCGACCGGCGCTACCGGAGCCGCAGGCGCAGCCGGCGCGGCAGGTACCGCGGGCACCGCGGGAACTGCGGGCACTGCCGGCGCGACCGGCTCCAAGGGCAGCGACTTTGTATTGATCGGGTTGAAGGGCGGCACTGGTGGCACCGGTGGTGCGGGCGCCGCGGGTGGCGCGGGTGCTTCAGGCGGCACTGGTGGTACCGGTGGCACTGGCGGAACCGGTGGCACCGGCGGAACCGGTGGTGCCGGTACGCCGGGCGGCTCCGGCGGCGGCGGTGGTGCCGGTACGCCGGGCGGCTCCGGCGGCGGCGGTGGTGCCGGTGGGACGGGTCTGCAGGGTACTGCGGCCGGTGCCGGTGGTGCCGGTGGCAGTGCCGGCCTGCTCACGTTGTTCGGTGGCGGCGGCCAAGGTGGTGACGGCGGTATTGGTGGCACCGGCGGAACCGGTGGCACCGGCGGTTCGGGTGGCACCGGCGGCACGGGTGGCAATGGTGGCAATGGTGGCGCAGGCGGCAATGGTGGCGCAGGCGGCACGGGCGGTTCCGGTGGGACTGGTGGCACGGGCGGTACCGGCGGTACCGGTGGCACCGGCGGTACCGGTGGCGCCGGTGGCGACGGCATCTCGCCGATTGCCCCGCTGCCCTTCGCGATCGCAGGTGGTGCGGGTGGCACCGGCGGTGCGGGTGGTAAGGGTGGCACCGGCGGTACGGGTGGTACCGGCGGCGCGGCCGGCGTTGGTGGTGCCGGTGGCGGCGGTGCAACCGGTGGGCCGGCGGTGCGCCTGGTGCCGGAGGCAACGGCGGCCAGGGCGGCGTGGGCGGCACGGGTGGTACCGGCGGCGCTGCGGGCGCCGGCGGTGGTGGCGGTTTGTTGGGCGGCTTGGGAATTGGGTCCGGCGGCACGGCCGGCAGCACAGGTGCCACCGGCGCGAAGGGTGCGACAGGCGCGACCGGAGCGACAGGCAGCACCGGCGCAGCCGGAACGCCCGGAAAGACCGGCGCGTCCGGAAGTACGGGCGCCACTGGCGCCGGTGGCACTGCGGGTGCGGCAGGAAGCGCCGGACACACAGGTGCTGCCGGCAGCGCGGGCAGCACCGGCTCCGCGGGCCATGCGACGTTCGGTGTGAGCGGCGGCGCTGGTGGTGCCGGTGGCGGTGGAGGTGCCGGCGGTGCAGGTGGCGCCGGCGGATAAACCGCGAACGATCAACCGCCCTTGATGCAGAACACCTCGTCAAGGGCGGTTGTTCGTGGCCCAGCTGCGGGTTTGGCGTCCAGACGCCATAGGTCGATCATCGCCGGACCGCGGGTGGCGTCATCGACGACGACGTATCGGTGGCCTTCAGCGGTCCGCAAGACTATGTCGTTTCGTGCGTACACGCCGGAGATGGATTGTGCGTCAGCGAAGTTGACGCCTACCTGAACGACGGTCGGCTCGGCGTTGAGGACTGCCCGCATCCTGCCGACCAAATTCTCGGGGGCGAAGAACAGCCACCCCTGGTCGAGATGGAACCAGTAGCGGCCATTGATGTGCTCGCGCAGTGCGCTGAGTTCTGCCAGTGGTTCCGTCGAGGGGTGTGATCGACGAATTCTAGGAAGGGGTACTGCTCCAACAAGAGTGCCCGGTCTCGGCCGGCGAGACCGGTGTCGAGCACCAGGAATCGATGTGCCTGGCCTACGTCCAGACAGCAGTTCATGAATGTGTTGAGCGCCAGTTGGGTTGTTCGGATGTCCGGTCCCGCGAGCAGGCTGATCGTCACCGCGGCACCCCGCTGGTGGCTGGACATGTTGTGTACCAATGCTTCAGGGTATGCCGACGCGGCTTCGAGCAGCGCCGGAACGGACTGATCGCGGTTCCTCGCTATTCGGCTGCGGTCCTCGCCGTTGATGTCAGTACGGGCGAGCAGCTGACGGCACAACGCAAACGATTCTGCGTGCCGGCCGGTCCATGATGCGCAGACGGATTGTTCATCGAGGGCACGCCATTGGTAGACGGACGAATCGACGAACAGGATGTCTGCCTCCGGAAGCGGTATCTCCGCTGCGCATCGTGCGAAGAGATAACCGAGCTGATACTCGCCCCGGGCACGGTACTCGGCGGCGATGGCATGTAGCGGCTCAGCGCGGGTAGGCCGGAACGCCCAAGCCCGCAGGTAAGCATCCAAGACCTGCGGCCACGGTTCGCCCAGGCGGCACATCGACCGGGCCACCTGGCATAGGGCGTAAAACGTCTCTTCGTCCCAGCCGCCCATCTCGGCGCGCCGGCCCGACCAGATTCGGGCGTTGGCGAAATCACCCAGGTTGAAATAGCTTTCGGCGAGGTAGAAGGCCGAACGTTCGTTCGTCGGGTCGCGCTGCACCTCCACCAGCAACAGGTCGCGATCCCGCTCGTACTTTCGCGGATCGTTGTTACGGGCGCCGAGTCGGCGGGACTCGATGAAGTAGTCGCCTTCGAGGCGCTCCTCGTGGAACGGCTCAGTGCAGTCGGCGTATTCGTGGACGACGCCGATGTATCGCCACGGGAGGCCGTCGCGAAATAGCTGCCGCCGCCAGTACAGCAGCCCGTCGCTGATCCGCATGGAGTAGACGTCGGCGGAGAGTCGCGTGAAGTCGGGCCGGCCGCGGACGGTGTCGTCGGCGTCCATGACCCAGATGTAGTCACTGTGGCCATGGGCGAGCTGCAGTGCTTCGGAACGGTTTTCGCCGAGATTGCGCCATCTGCGTTCGTGGACCTCCCCGGGGACTCCGAGATGCGCCATGTGATTTCGGATCGTCTCCTGGGTGCCATCGGCGGAGCCGGTATCCACGATGACCCAGTAGCTGATATAGGGCGCGACCGCATCGAGCACCTCGGTGACGATGTGTGCTTCGTTGCGCACGATCATGTTGAGGCAGATGGTCGGCCCGGGTGGATTGTCCACTGAATCCGTATACCCGATTTCGGTTGATGTTTGCTGCGCTTCCACCGAAACGGTTCAGCTCATCCACTGCGGGCGTTCGGGAACGGCCACCAGCTTCGCCATCTGGCCCGGTGCATCGGTTTCTGTGAGCCTGCACGCTACGGTGGTGCCCATGGTCCGCACCCGCGTCGCGCTCGCGCTCGTGCTGGCGGTCGGCATCTCGGGGTGCGGCCGATCGGAGCCTACGGCCGATGACTTCGCCGGCGAGCTGTCCAAGAGCGTGACGGTCGAGGCGACGACCGGTCACCTGGCCAAGCTGCAGGCCATCGCCGACGCTCACGGTGGGAACCGGGCGTTCGGCACACCTGGTTACGACGCGAGCGTGGACTACGTCGCGAATGCGCTGCGCGCCAAGGGTTTCGACGTCGTCACTCCGGATATGGAAGTCAAGGTGGCGTACAACAACACGCCTGAACTGACCGTGGCCGGCACCCGGATACCGGCGCGGGCGCTGGAGTATTCGGTCGGCACCCCCGGTCTCACCGCACCGCTGGTGCCGGTCAAAGGCGGTCCCGCATCAGGCTGCAACAGTGCCGATTACGACGGCCTGCCGATCAAGGGCGCGGTCGCGCTGGTGGACCGTGGCACGTGCCCCTTCGCGGTGAAGGAGGCGACCGCGGCAGTGCACGGCGCCGTCGCGTTGGTGGTGGCCGACAACAAGGACGACGTCGACGACGCGGGCGTCCCCGCGCGGGGCGGCACCCTGGGCGCCAAGGCGACGGTGAGAATTCCCGCGGTACTGATCTCGAAGGCGGCCGGGGCTCGGCTGCGGGCCGCCCCGGGGCCGGTGTCCCTCAAGCTGGACGCCGGTGTGCGGGTTGAGCACACCCGCAACGTGATAGCCCAGACCAAGACCGGGTCCGAGCATGACGTCGTGATGGTCGGTGCACATCTGGACAGCGTCAAGGAAGGGCCGGGGATCAACGACAACGGCTCCGGCGTGGCCGCGGTCCTGGAGACGGCATTGCAGCTGGGCAGCGCCCCGCAGATCGCGAACGCGGTGCGGTTCGCGTTCTGGGGCGCCGAGGAGGAGGGCACGATCGGCTCTGACCGATACATCGAATCCCTCGACGTCGAGGCGCTCAAAGACATTGCGCTGTATCTGAATTTCGACATGCTGGCCTCGGAGAACGCCGGCTATTTCAGTTACGACGGCAACCTGTCCGGCCCGCCGCTGGCCGACGACCTGGTGCCGCGTATCCCGGAGGGCTCGGCGGGAATCGATCGCACCTTCACGGCGTATCTGTCCGATGCCGGTAAGCCGCCTCAGGACTACCCGTTCAACGGACGGTCGGACTACGACGCCTTCACCAAGGCCGGTATCCCGGCGGGTGGGTTGGGCACCGGCGACGAGGAAAACATGAACGACGAGCAGGCCCGGCTGTGGGGCGGCACCGCCGGAAAACCTTTCGACTCCAACTACCACAAGAAGACGGACGACTTGGCGCACATCAACCGCACGGCAATGGACATCATGGGTCGTGGAGTGGCTTTCGGGGTGGGGCGGTACGCCCAGGATTTGAGTGGCCGCAACGGCGTTCCGGTCCGCGATGACCGGACCCGGCACGTGGTCTCGGCATCATGAGGCGGGCACTGGCCGCCGGGCTGCTGACCGCTGTTCTGGCGTCGTGTGCACCACCGCCGCAGCCACCGGCCCCACCGCCGCCGCCCGCGCCTGATCTCGCGCGCGATCTGGCCGGCAGGGTGGGCACCGACGGCATCTACACGCATCTGAGGAAGTTCGCCGCCATCGCGGCGGAGAACAAGGGCACCCGCGCCGACGGCACCCCCGGCTACCAGGCCAGCGTCGACTACGTCGCGAACCTGCTGCGGGACAAAGGGTTCGACGTGCAGACCCCCGAGTATGTGCGCGTGGAACGCGGTGCCCCCGGCAATCCGGTGCTCGACGTCGGTGGCCGTCGGTGGGGGGTCGTGCAGGCCTCGCTGTTGACGTCCACGGCGCCCGGCGGCCTGACCGCGCCGACGTTGCACCCTGTCAAGCCGGCCGGTTGCGCTCCGGACGATTACGGCACCCTCAACCTGCGGGGAGCCATCGCGGTGGTCGACGACGCGGTGTGCTCGGTGGTCGACAAGCAGAATGCGGCGGTGGCCCGCGGCGCGGTCGCGGTGCTGGTGGTCAGCCCGCCCAGCGCGAACGGCGCCCCGCGCGGGCTGTTCAGCCCCGGCTACTACGAACACCTCAACACGCCGGTGGGCATCATCGGCAAGGACGCCGATGCCGTACTGCTGAAAACCAACAGCCCGGTGAAGCTCACCCTCGACGCCAAGAACACCGGTGTGAAATCGCGAAACGTCTTGGCTCAGACCAAGACCGGCGACCAGCACAGCGTCGTGCTGGCGGGCGCGCACCTCGACAGCGCGCCGACGAGCGCGGGCATCAATGACGCGGCAACCGGGGTGTCGGCACTGCTGGAGACGGCCGCAGCGCTGGGCGGCTCGCCGAAGATCGAGAACGCGGTGCGGTTCACGTTCTGGGGTTCGGGCGCCGTGGGTCAGGAAGGCGCCACCAAGTACGTGCGCGGGTTGGCTGCCGAACCGCTGAATGACATTGCGCTGTATCTGGATTTCGACATCCTCGGTTCACCCAACGCCGGGTTCTTCACGTTCGACGGCGACCAGTCCGGCCAGGCGAACCCTGAGATCCCGCTTGACGCGGTGCCCGCCGGGTCGGCCGGGCTCGAGCGCACGCTGGCCGGATATCTGTATCTCGCCGGCAAGCGGCCCGCCGACATGACGATGGATCTGGGCAGTGGCTACGGTCCGTTCCTCACCGCCGGGATTCCGGTCGGCGGCATCTCGACCGGCACGTCGCAGCGGAAATCACCGATCCAGGCGCGCTTGTGGGGCGGACAGGCGGGCGCCGCTTTCGATCCCGGGTACGGGCCGAAGGGCGATACCGTCGAGCAGCTGAACCGCGCGGCGCTGGCCGTGACCGGACCCACCGTCGCGTTTGCGGTCGCCACGTACGCGCAGTCGCTGACGGGCCCCAACGGTGTGCCGTTGCACGACGAACGACACCGGCAAGCAGGCAAGTAGCCGAGTTTCACAGCTACTGCATAACTGGAGTCGCCGTTCCTGTGAGTCCGGTTGCCAGGTTGCCGGGTTAGTAATGGTGCCCATGAAAAGCACCTATCGCCGTTGGTCGGCCGTTGCCGGCACCGTGACTGTCGTGGCCATGGGCGGGCTGACCGTCGCCTGTGGTTCGCAGGGCAACAACGCGCCGGCCACCGTGACAGTCACCCCGTCGAGCACCACGACCACCACGACGACGGCCAAGCAGCACCACGGCGGTGGTGGCGGCGGTAGCGCGGGCGGCGGTCAGCAGCAGGCGCCGGCGCCCGCTCCGGAGACGGTGACCAACACCGAGACGGCCACCCAGACCGAGACCCAGACGCAGACCGAGACCTCGACGTCGGTGCAGACCTCGACGGAAACGTCGACGTCGGTGCAGACCTCGACGGTCTACCAGCCGCAGCCGCGCGAGCGCGGCGGCTTCAACAACTTCGGGCCGCAGCAGCACTGATCAGGCCCTGAGTTAGGTCCGTCACTGCTTGTATGCAAGCTTGCATGCAAGTTGCTACTGTCGTCCCGTGGCCATTGATCAGACTCCCGCCAGCGAGCGCGCCTACCGTGACACCAAGAGCAAGATCCTGGTCGGCGCGGTCAAGGGCGGGCAGCTGCTGAGCGAGGTCGCGGTCGCGGCGGAACTCGGCGTGAGCCGGACCCCGGTGCACGAGGCCTTCCTGCGGCTGGCGGCCGAAGACCTGCTGGATCTGCTGCCCCGGCGAGGCGCGGTCGTCGTCCCGATCTCGCCGCGGGAAGCCACCGACCTGCTCGAGATGCGCCTGGCGCTGGAGGGCAGTGCTGTGCGCCGCCTCTGCCGTTCTGAGGCCACCGCGCAGGCAGTGGCTGCCGAACTCGCCCGGCTGATCGACCAGCAGCGTGGCGCGGCCACCGATCTGGCGCGCTTCGCCGAGCTCGACGACGCCTTCCACCGGCACATCGTGGACTCCGCCGGCAACTGCATCGCGCAGCGGTTCTACGGCTCGTTGGGCGACCGGCAACGCCGCATGATGGCCGACGCCGTGCAGGCCGACCAGACGCTCGTCGACCGGCTCATCGCCGAACACGCCGAGCTGGCCCAGGCCATCGACGTCCGCGACGCGACGGCGTTCGACGCCCGCCTGCTGGCGCACCTCGAGTCGACGTACGAGGTGGTGCTGCGATGAGTCGCGCCCGTGTGAAGCCATGGCTCGCCGTCGCCGCCGGTGTCTTCTGCATCGGTTGGGGCGGAAACCAATTCACCCCGATGCTGATCGAATACGTGCACCGCGCCGGATACTCGCGCGTGGACGTCGACGTCCTGCTGGGCGCCTACGTGCTGGGCCTGATCCCCGGCCTGCTGGTCGCGGCGGCCATGTCGAACCGGTACGGCCGGCGCCCATTGATGGTCGCGGGCTTGATCAGCTCGGCGCTGGGCAGCCTGATTCTCGCGACCGGTGAATTGGGCGGATTCCCAGCACTTTTCGTCGGCCGGCTGCTGTGTGGGCTGAGCGTGGGTGTCGCGATGGCCGTCGGTTCGACCTGGATCGCGGAGCTGTCCGCACCGCCGTATGACACCGCAGCGACGGGGGCCGGCGCCCGGCGGGCCTCGATCTGGCTGTCGCTGGGGCTGGCGATCGGCCCCTTGTGCTCGGGCCTGCTGGCGCAGTTCGCGCCGCTGCCGTTGACACTGACGTACCTGGTGCAGGCCGCGCTGTGCGCGCCGGCGCTGTGGCTGGTGCTGACGCGGACGGTCGAGACCCGGGGTGCCCGGGTCAGTGGAGACCTGTTGTCCCAGTTGCGGGTTCCGGCCGCCACGCACCGCCGCTTCGTCCGCGTCGTGGCCCCGATGGCGCCGTGGGTTTTCGGTTCGGCGGCCATCGCGTACGCCATCGTGCCGGCTCTGGTGGCCGACCGGCTGGGCTCCTGGGCGCTGCTGTACACCGCGGGTCTGACGGTGCTGACGCTGGCCTGTGGCGTGCTGGTGCAGCCGGTCGCGAGGCGGTTGGACGACCATTCCAGCGCCCGCGCGGTGGTGGTGTCGATGGTGCTGATGTCGGCCGGGGTGTTCGCCGCGGTCGCCACGGCGGTCACGCGCTCGCCGGCCATCGCGGTGCTGGTGGCCATGCTGCTGGGCAGCGCGTACGGCATCGCCATCGTGTCCGGGCTGCTGGAGATTCAGCGCATCGCCGAACCCCACGAATTGGCCGGGGTGTCTGGCGTGTACTACTCGCTGGCGTACGTCGGCTTCCTGCTCCCCGCGGTGCTCGCCGCGCTGGCCCACTACGTCAGCTACCCGGCGATGCTCACCGTCGTCGGCCTACTGGCGGCAGTGTGCACCGTGATCTGTGCGGCAGGCTGGTCCAAGCACCTGCCGGCCCGCGCCTAGCGGTTGCGGGCGACGTTGGCGCCCAGGTACAGGACGTAGCCGATCACGCCGACGGTCGCGAGCTTGCGGGTCTGGGGCACGATCAGGCCGACGCCGAGCGCCGTCTCGATGGTTCCGTTGACCTTGAGGTGCTTGTCGATGTCGTCTGGGAACGCCGTCGCGGTGATGCCCTTGAAGAGGTCGGGCTTGACGAAGTGCGCCAGTCCGGCCAGTGCCAGGCCGATCCCGGCCAGCAGGCCCTTCTTTCCAGCGGTGTTCTCGGCGGCGTCGGTCACCTGTGGTCCTCTCTGATCACGAAATCTTGTAGTCGCTCAACGGAAATTCGGAAGCTTCCCGAATCGCCGTCTCGGTCGACGACGGGCGCAGCAGCGTGGGCTCACCCGCGGGATTGAAATAGTACGAGTGCGCGCTGGCGCAGTTGCCGAGGGTGAACAGCGAGTCGCCGAGCAGTTCCGTCATGCGGTCGAGGAACGCGGTATTGGCTTCCTCGGTGACCTCGAACGTCGTCGCTCCGCGCTTCTTCACCTCGGTGAAAAGCCGGTCCATCAGCCGCATCTGGTACTCCATGGTGTTGAAGAAGTTCAACCCCAGGAACGCGTACGGACTCGCCAGGCTCAGATAGTTCGGGAAGTACGGCATCGAGACGCCCTGGTAGGCCTGGAAACGCGTTTCGCGCCACCACTTTCCGAGATCGCGGCCCTCGCGGCCGATCACCTCGATGGCCGGGAAGTTGGCCTCCCACAGGTCGAAACCGGTCGCGAGCACCAGGGTGTCGATCTCGACCTTGGCCCCGTCGTTGCCGATGATGCCGTCGGAGACGATGTGGTCGATGCCGGCGTCCTGCAGGTGCACGTTGGGCCGGTTGAAGGCCTGGTAGTAGCCGTTGCTGAAAGTCGGCCGCTTGCAACCGAAGTCGTAGTCCGGGGTCAGCCGGCGCCGCAGGTCCTTGTCGCGGATGACGAAGAACCGGTGCATCTTCGACAGGTCGGAGGCCGAGATGTTGAAGCGGCCGCGGAACATGCCGTAGTGCCGGACCCCGACGGACACCATGACCTCGTAGATCGAGTCGGTGAGCCAGCGAAGAACACGCTGCGTCAACGGGAATCGGGCGAACATCTTCTTGGCACGCGCGCCGAAGCGCGGGTCGATCTTGGGTACCACCCAGATCGGCGTGCGCTGGAACACCGTCAGGTCGGCGGCGGTCTTGGCCAGCTCGGGAATCAGCTGCACCGCGGTCGCGCCGGTACCGATGACGGCGATGCGCTTGCCGGCCGGGTCGTAGTCGTCATCCCAGTCGGTGGTGTGGATGACGCGACCTTCGAAGCTTTCGATGCCGGGGATCGCCGGGATGTTCGGCTGCGACAGGAAGCCGGTGGCCGTGATCAGATAGCGCGCGCTGAGCGTTTCACCGTCGGCGATGTTGACGCGCCACAGCGACGCTTCCTCATCCCAGCGGGCTCCGTTGACGACGACGTTGAACCGGATGTGCCGCCGCACGTCGTACTTGGCGGCGACGTCGTCGGCGTACCGCTTGATCTCCGGGCCCGGGGTGAACAGCCGCGACCAGTTCGGGTTGGGCTCGAAGAAATAGGAGTACGTGGTGGTGGGCACGTCGACCGCGAGTCCGGGATAGTGGTTGACGTACCAGGTGCCGCCGAGGTCGTCCTCGCGCTCCAGGAGGGTGAAGTTCTCGATCCCGAGGCGTTTGAGCTGGATGGCCGCACCGATACCGGCGAATCCTGCGCCGACGATGACCGCGTCGAACTGCTGCGTCGTCATATTCAGACGGTACCTCAGGTACCGCTTCGCGCCACGAACACAAGCGCCGCGGCGACCGCCAGCGCCGGGACGTCCAGGGTCTTGGATCCCAGGTCATGGCGGGCCCCGGTGATCTCGATGAGCTCGGTGGGCGCCGGGATCAGCTGGGCTGCGGCCGTCAGCTCGTCGATGCTCCCGAACGGGTCGGCTGTGCCGTGGGTGAAGACCGTCGGGACCTTGATCTGGCCCAGGTGCTCGGTGCGCGCCCGCTCGGGCTTGCCGGGCGGGTGCAGGGGATAGGAGAACAGCGTCAGTGCCGCCAGGTCAGCGCCCTGCGCCGCCACCATCGACGTCATCCGGCCCCCGTAGGAATGGCCGCCGGCGATCACCGGGCCATCGGTCAGCGTGTGCGCCAGTTCGATGGCCTCGACGATGCCGGCCTGATCCGACGCCGCCGAGTTGGACGGCGGCCCCTTCGGGCGGCGCCGCCGGTAGGGCAGGTTGTATCGGATGGCGAGCCAGCCGTGGCGAGCCCATTCGTCGCAGATGCGGACGATCAGTGGGGCATCGCGGTTACCGCCGGCGCCGTGCGTGAGCAGCACGACGCCCGTCGGCGTCCCGTCGGGTTCGTGCGCGATGCCCGCGATCTCGTCAAGATTCATGGGCCAACCTGAACAGCGCGTTGACCGGACCGTGGCCGTGGCCCAGCGGGTAGGCCGCCCGCAGGCACTCGGTCACCCAGCTCTTGCCGAACGCCACCGCGTCGGGCACCGAAAAGCCGTGCGCCAGTGCGCAAGCCGTGGACGCCGCGAGCGTGTCGCCCGCGCCGTGGTCATGGCCGGTGTCGATGCGCTCGGTGGTGTATTCGTAGAACTCGCTGCCGTCGTACAGCAGGTCCGGGCTGTGATCGCTGGACCGCAGATGACCGCCCTTGACCAGGGCCCACTTCGGGCCCAGGTCGTGCAGGGCCTTGGCGGCATCTTTCTGGGTCGACGCGTCGATAACGTCGATGCCCGTGATCAGCCGGACCTCGTCGAGGTTCGGGGTGACGAGCGTGGCGATCGGAAACAGCTGGGTGCGAACCGAATTCAGCGCGCTCGGGTGCAGCAGCGGGTCACCGTGCATGGACGCGCACACCGGGTCGACGACCAGCGGGATGTCGCCGTCGAGACCCTGCCACGTCTCGGCGACCGCACCGATGATCTCGGCCGAGGCCAGCATGCCGGTCTTGGCCGCCTGGATGCCGATGTCGTCGGCGACCGCGGTGATCTGCCCGCTGATGATGTCGAGCGGCAGCTCGTGAAAACCCTTGACCCCCACCGAGTTCTGCACCGTCACCGCGGCGACGGCGACGCACCCGTGCACGCCGAGCATCGCGAAGGTACGCAGGTCGGCCTGGATGCCGGCGCCGCCGCCGGAGTCCGAGCCGGCGATGGTCATCACCCGCAACGGCGTTTCGCCCGGCGGGGTCAAAGGCAGAAGGTTCACGGACGCATCACGACGTCAAGGGTAGATACACCCGGTTGCCATGGTCGGCGAACTCCTGGGATTTCTCTGCCATGCCCTGGGCGATCTCGTCCGCGAAGTCGGGGGCGACCCCGTCCGGGTAGGCGTCGCGGATGTCCTGCGTGATGCGCATCGAGCAGAACTTCGGCCCGCACATCGAGCAGAAGTGCGCCGTCTTGGCGGGCTCGGCCGGCAGCGTCTCGTCGTGGAACGCGCGGGCGGTGTCCGGGTCGAGCGACAGCGCGAACTGGTCGTGCCAGCGGAACTCGAAGCGCGCCTGCGACAGCGCGTTGTCGCGGTCCTGCGCGCCGGGGTGGCCCTTGGCCAGGTCAGCGGCGTGCGCGGCGATCTTGTAAGCGATCACCCCGTCCTTGACGTCCTTGCGGTTGGGCAGGCCCAGGTGTTCCTTCGGGGTGACGTAGCACAGCATCGCGGTACCGGCCTGGGCGATGATCGCCGCGCCGATGGCCGAGGTGATGTGGTCGTACGCCGGCGCGATGTCCGTCGCCAGCGGGCCCAGCGTGTAGAACGGGGCCTCCTCGCAGAGTTCCTCTTCCAGGCGCACGTTCTCGACGATCTTGTGCATCGGGACGTGGCCCGGGCCCTCGATCATCACCTGCACGCCATGGGATTTCGCGATCTTGGTGAGCTCGCCGAGGGTGCGCAGCTCGGCGAACTGGGCCTCGTCGTTGGCGTCGGCGATCGAGCCTGGGCGCAGGCCGTCACCGAGGGAGAAGGTGACGTCGTAGCGCTGCAGGATTTCGCAGAGCTCTTCGAAGTGCGTGTAGAGGAACGACTCCTGGTGGTGCGCCAGGCACCACGCCGCCATGATCGAGCCGCCGCGCGACACGATGCCGGTGACGCGCTTGACCGTCAGCGGGATGTAGCGCAGCAGCACGCCGGCGTGCACCGTCATGTAGTCGACGCCCTGCTCGCACTGCTCGATGACGGTGTCGCGGTACAGCTCCCAGGTCAGCTTGGTGGGATCGCCGTTGACCTTCTCCAGCGCCTGGTAGATCGGCACGGTGCCGACGGGGACGGGGGAGTTGCGCAGGATCCACTCGCGGGTCTGGTGGATGTCCTTGCCGGTGGACAGATCCATGATGGTGTCGGCACCCCAGCGGGTGGCCCACACCATCTTGTCGACCTCTTCGGAGATGGACGACGTGACAGCCGAGTTGCCGATGTTGGCGTTGACCTTCACGGCGAAGGCCTTGCCGATGATCATCGGCTCGAGCTCGGGGTGGTTGTGGTTGGCCGGGATGATGGCGCGGCCGCGGGCGACCTCGTCGCGCACCAGCTCGGCGGACAGGCCCTCGCGCTCGGCGATGAACGCCATCTCGGCGGTGATCTCGCCGCCCCGGGCGCGCTGCAGCTGGGTGCCGCGGTCCTTGACGACACCGGGGCGGGCGGGCAGACCCTTCTCCAGGTCGATGGTCGCGTTCTCGTCGGTGTACGGACCCGAGGTGTCGTACAGGTCGAGGTGGTCACCGGTGGTCAGGTTGACCCGGCGGAACGGGACCTTTCCACCGTCGGGAAGCTCCCGGTAAACCTTGGTGCTGCCCTGGATGGGGCCGCAGGAAAGGTCGTTGAATACAGCAATTGCAGACATCTGCTTACTCCCTACGCCGGCATTACCCGGTCAGGTTCATACGGTCGACGGCGCCATTCAGCCGTCCTCTCAGCGCACCAGGGTGTGCGCTCCCGCGCGGACGTTGTTCACCGTAGTCGATGCGCGCCGGAAGGCAAGGGTGCGTTGCGGCCCGGTGAACGGGACGGAATTGTCATGAGGTCGTTTGTATAGCTAACATATGTTTTTCTGATATTGGAGCGAAGACCGACTGATGACGACTGACACCGAGCTCACCGGGCAGCGCGACACCGCGCTCGCGGCAACCGCGCGCCGACGCGTCCAGATGGACCACGACCACCCGCGCTACAAGTGGGTCGTGCTGGCCAACACCACGCTGGGCACACTGCTGGCCACGATCAACGCCTCGATCGTGCTGATCTCACTGCCGGCGATCTTCCGGGGTATCGGGCTGAACCCGCTGGCGCCGAGCAACGTCAGCTACCTGCTGTGGATGCTGATGGGCTACCTCGTTGTGACGGCCGTGCTCGTGGTGCCGTTCGGCCGGCTCGGGGACATGTACGGCCGGGTCCGCATCTACAACCTGGGTTTCGTCATCTTCACGCTGGCGGCCGTCGCGCTGTCGTTCGATCCGTTCCACCTCGGTGGCGGTGCGATCTGGCTCATCGCCTGGCGGGTGATCCAGGGCATCGGCGGCGCGATGCTGATGGCGTCGTCGTCGGCGATCCTGACCGACGCCTTCCCGGCCAACCAGCGCGGCATGGCACTCGGCGTGAACATGGTGGCCGCGGTGGCCGGATCGTTCCTCGGTCTGCTGATCGGCGGGTTCCTCTCGGAATGGGAGTGGAAGGCCGTGTTCTGGGTCGGCATCCCGATCGGCGTGATCGGCGCCATCTGGAGCTACCGCTCGCTGCGTGAGCTGGGTACCCGGTCGCCCGGCAAGCTGGACTGGGCCGGCACGGTGACATTCGGCTTGGGCCTGACGGTGCTGCTGCTCGGCATCACGTATGGCATTCAGCCGTACGGCAATTCGCCGACGGGCTGGGGCAGTCCCGCCGTCCTCGGCTCCATCGGTGTGGGTCTGCTGCTGTTGGTGGTGTTCTGCATCATCGAGCTCAAGGTCGAGTCGCCGATGGTCGACATGCGGCTGTTCAAGTCGGCGACCTTCGGCATGGGCAACCTGGCCGGGCTGCTGTCGTCGGTGGGCCGCGGTGGCCTCCAATTCATGCTCATCATCTGGCTGCAGGGCATCTGGTTGCCGCTGCACGGCTACGACTTCGAATCGACGCCGCTGTGGGCGGGCATCTACCTGCTGCCGGCGACCATCGGCTTCCTGGTGGCGGCACCCGTCGCCGGCAGCCTGTCCGACCGCTTCGGCGCGCGGCCACTGGCGGTCGGCGGCATGCTGCTGATGGCGGTGACCTTCGTTGCGCTGCTGCTGATTCCGGTCAATTTCGCGTACTGGGAATTCGCCCTGCTGGTGTTCCTCAACGGCGTCGGCGGCGGCATCTTCACCGCGCCGAACACCGCGGCCATCATGTCGAGCGTGCCGGCGGCGCAGCGCGGCGCGGCGTCGGGTGTGCGGTCGACGTTCTTCAACGCCGGCAGCTCGCTGTCGATCGGTATCTTCTTCTCGCTCATGGTCGTCGGGCTGGCCGGCACCTTGCCGACCGCGTTGTCCAGTGGTCTGCAGCAGCAAGGGGTTTCGGCCGACGTCGCGCAGCAGGTGGCCGAACTGCCGCCGGTGGGGAGCCTGTTCGCGGCCTTCCTCGGCTACAACCCGATGGGCGAGCTCCTGGCTCCGTTCCACACGCTGCAACAGCCGGGCGTCGATGCCGCCACCCTGACGGGTCAGAGCTTCTTCCCGCAGCTCATCACCGAGCCGTTCCACTCCGGCCTCGTCGTGGTGTTTGGCGCGGCGGCGGTCATGATGCTGCTGGGTGCGGTGGCGTCGATGTTCAACCCCGGTACGTACGCCACCGAGCCCGGCGCCGACAACGCGGCGTGACGGCCGGTCAGCGGTCGAAAACCGCTGTCAGATGGTCGGATTCGGGTATCGACTGGCACGCCAGCCGGACGCCGATGCCGAGTTCGTAGTCGTCGAGGGTGTCGTTGATCCGCATGCTCACCTGGCCTTCGCGCAGCGTGTACGCGCAGGCGCCGCAGTTGCCTTCGCGGCAGGCGTAGGGTGCGTCGATACCTCGGCTCAGCAGGGTGTCGAGCAGCACCTCGCTCTTGGGCCAGCTGATCTCATGGGTGTCGCCGTCGATCTCGACGGTCGCGGTCACGGCGTCGGAGGTTGCGGCCGAACCGGTCACCGGCTCCGGCGCGGCGAAAGCATCCGTGGTCAGTGACACCAATACCTCGCGGTGCACGTGCTCACGGGCGACGCCGGCGTCGTGCAGGGCGGCCGCGGCCACGTCCATGAATGCCGCTGGGCCGCACAGGTAGGCGGCGGTATCGGCTGAGGGTGTCGCGGGCAGCAAGGAGCGCAGGCCGGCCGGAGTGGGCAGGCCGGATTCCGACTCGAGCCAATGCGCGACCGTCAGCCGGTCGGCATGTGCCGCAAGCAGTTCCGCCAACTCGGCGTCGAAGATGACCGACTCGCGGTCGCGGTTGGCGTAGACGAGTGTCACCCGGCGGCCGGACTGCAGCAGTTCGGCGCGGATCATCGAGATGACCGGGGTGATGCCACTGCCGGCGGCCACGAAGATCAGCTCGCTGTCCGCCGGGCGGACCGTGAAAGCGCCTGCGGGCGTGAGAGATTCCAGCGTCATTCCGGCCTCGACATGGTCGCACAGCCAGTTGGATGCGAGGCCGCCCGAGGTGCGCTTCACGGTCACCTTCAGGTGCTCGTCGGCGGCCGGACTGCTCGACAGGGAATAGCACCGCGAGACCGCGCCGCCGTGTGCCGGGATGCGCAGGGTCAGGAACTGGCCGGCCTGGTAGGTGAACTGGTCACGCGCGTCGTGCGCGGCCGTCAGGACCAGCGATACGGCGTCGGGGGTCTCGGTGATCACCTCGACCACGGTCAACTCGTGTGACCTGGACGCTGTCGATGCGGTCATGGGGAAATGCCTTCCGTCGTGGAACCAGGTCAGATTGTCGTCGTTAACTGTGCCATTGACAAATGGCACAGTTAATGATGACCTAGTTGCCGTGACGGAAACTGATCGGGCAACGTTGCCCGAAGTACCCACGCGCGCAACGTTGCGCGCCGCGCTCTCGGCCACGGTGACCCGCTGGACCCTGGGCAATCTGACCAGTGTCATCCCGATGAACACCCCAGGTGTCTGGTTCGGCCGCGGGCTGATCGCCACCATCATGGAGACCTTCGGTTCGATGCCCGACGGCACCAGGATCGTCCCGGTCCGCACGCCGCACCTGCGGGGCGAGTGGGTTCTCGGCCCGGGTGTCGAGTTCGGCCGCCGCGCCGGCTACTACGTGCACGGCAGCGCGTACGTCATCTGCTCGGCACGCACCCACCGCAAGCTGGTGGCCCGGTTGTCGGAGGCGACCGGACTGCCGATGTTCGTCGTGGACTACCGGCTGGCACCCGAGCACCGCTTCCCGACGGCGGCCGAGGACGTCGAAGCCGGGTACCGGTGGCTGTTGTCGGAAGGCTATGCGGCCTCGGACATCGTGATGGGCGCCGACTCCGCCGGCGGTCACCTGACCTGCGACATGCTGCTGGCGCACGCCGGTGACGCGGACTTCCGGCCCGCGGGCGTGGTGCTGTTCTCGCCGCTGATCGACGTGACGCTCGGTCTCGCACTCGAGCAGGAGAAGGCGACGTACCGCGATCCCGCGATGTCGGCCACCGCGGCCGCGCGCATGGTCGGGCTGTACACCCAAGGGCAGAACCTGGCCGATCCGCGGCTGCGCCTCGACTTCGCCAAGGCAGACCAATTGCCGCCCATACTGATTCAGGTCGGCGGATTCGAGATGCTGCGCGCCGACGCCCGCTACCTCGACGCCGAACTGCGCCGCGCCGGCGGCACCAGCACGCTCGAGGTCTGGCCCGGCATGGTGCACGTCTTCCAGGCCCTGCCGCATCTGGCACCCGAGGCCGGCCCGGCACTGCGCCGTGCCGCGGCCTTCGTCGCCGATGCCTACAAGCGATCCAACGAGCTCGAAGAGGTGTGCTGATGATCGGCCTTGACACGATCCTGAATGTCTTTCGCGGTCAGCGCCGCTCGGACAAGGCGAAGGCGGTGGTCACCGGCGCCGGCAGCGGCATCGGGCGGTCGTTCGCGCTCGAGCTCGCGCGCCGGGGCGGCGAGATCATCTGCGCGGACATCAGCCTGGAGCGCGCGAAGGAGACCGTCGCGCTGATCGACCAGCTGCCGACCGGCAAAGGGCACGCCGTGCAGTGCGACGTCGCCGATCGCACCGCCATCGAGCTGCTGGCCAAGCAGGCGCAGGAGATCTTCGGTGGCGCGCCGACGTTGGTGATCAACAACGCGGGCGTCGGCATCGGCGGAAAGCCCGTGGGCGACATCGGTTTCGAAGACTGGGACTGGGCGCTCGGCATCAACCTGTGGGGCGTGGTGTACGGCTGTGAGGTCTTCACGCCGCTGCTGCGCGAAGCCGGCCGGGGCGGCATCATCAACGTGGCCTCGGCCGCCGGGTTCGCCGCCGCACCGTCGATGGCGGCTTACAACGTGTCCAAGGCCGGCGTGATGTCACTGTCGGAAACCCTCGCCGCCGAACTCGACGGCACCGACATCGCCGTCACCGTGCTGTGCCCGACCTTCGTGAAGACCAACGTCTTCACCGACGGCCGCATCACCCCGAGCTCGATGAGCCTGAGCCAGCAGCTGGCTCGCTGGACCGGCCTGTCCGCCGACAACGTCGCCGCCCGCACCCTGGACGCGCACGACGGCGGCCGGCTCTACGTGGTGCCGCAGATCGACGCCACCGTCATCTGGCACCTCAAGCGACACTTCCCCGCCCTGTACGTCCGCGGCGCCGGACTACTCGGACGCGTACTTCCCAAGGACTGAAAGGAACCCATCATGGCAATGGATCTCGACGAGATGCTGCAGCGCATCAAGGACAAGCAGTGGGCCCTGGCCGACATCGACTGGGACGCACCGGGTGCCGAGCTGATCGAGCCCGAGCTGTGGGCCAAGCTCAAGCCGTTCATGACCGATCTGATGTGGATCGAGAACGTCGGCGCCCGTGGCTTCGCCGCGCTGGCGCGGAAGGCCCCGACCCCGACGCTCAAGAGCATCTATGAGCACTTCCACGCCGAGGAGCAGAAGCACGCCAATGCCGAGCTGGCCCTGATGCGGCGCTGGGGCATGCTCGAGAACGACGAGGTCCCGCCGCCGAGCGTCAATGTGCAGCTGGTGATCACCTGGCTCGACAAGTTCTCCGACGGCATGTCGCTGTCGATCCTTGGCACCGTCATCCCCATGCTGGAGGTGGCGCTCGACGGGGCACTCATCAAATTCATCACCGATGAGGTCAAAGATCCGGTGGCGCAGGAGGTTTTCAAGCGCATCAACTCCGACGAATCCCGGCACCTCGCGGTCGACTTCGAGGTCATGGACATCCTCGGCCACGCCGACATGCGCAAGCTGGTCGTCGACTTCGTCGGCAGCTGGATGAACCCGGCGCTGATCGTCGGCACGCTGAGCTACTTCCCCCTGCTCAACAAGATGCGCGACAACATCGTGGCCATGGGCGTCAACGAGGAACGTCTGTACCAGGCGATGCGCCGGTTCCAAAGTGTCGGTGAGCGAAGCGCTTTCGTGCGCCGGGTACCCATGTACCGGTTCATCTCGTGGCATGCCAAGAAGGTGATCGACCGGACCTCGAAGTACCACTGGCTCGCCGATTCGCTGGTGGTGGTCACCGGCGCCATCCCGATGCCGCTGGTGAAGTACACGCCGACGTGGTCGGACGAGCTGACCTATGAGCCGGTCGCGTAAGCAAGAGGAACTATCACCGTGACTATCTCAACAGCCATCATCGGCGCCGGCTTCGCTGGCATCGGCGCCGCCATCCGGCTCAAAGACCAGGGCATCACCGATTTCGAGATCTTCGAACGCGGCACCCGCGTCGGCGGCACCTGGCGTGACAACACGTATCCCGGTGCGGCGTGCGACATTCCGTCGCGCCTGTACTCCTACAGCTTCGCGCCGAACCCGGACTGGTCGCACACCTACTCCGGTAGCGACGAGATCCTCGGGTACATCGACAGCATGGTCGAGTCGTTCGGTATCGCACCGCATATCCGGTTCGGCCACAACGTCACCGGTGTGGAGTACGACGAGGTGGCGGGGGAGTGGACCGTCAACTTCGAGGGTCGTGAACCGGTGCAGGCACGCACCGTCATCGTCGCCTCGGGGCCGCTGGCGAACGCCAGCTTCCCGAAGATCGAGGGCATCGAAACCTACGAAGGCCACAAGATCCACAGCGCCCGTTGGGATCACGACTACGACTTCACCGGCAAGAAGGTCGCCGTCATCGGTACCGGCGCCAGCGGCGTGCAGATCGTCCCGGAACTTATCAAGGTCGCCAAGTCGGTCAAGGTGTTCCAGCGCACGCCGGGCTGGGTGATCCCGCGGATAAACGGAGCCACCAGCGGCTGGATGAAGCGGATCTACAAGGACGTGCCGCTCGCCGAGAAGCTGATGCGTTCGGCGTGGTTCTGGGGCCATGAGTCGGTGGCGCTCGGTGTGGTGTGGGACAGCCCGTTCACCCGGGTGGTCGAAGCCCTGAGCCTGGCGAACCTGCGCCGGCAGGTGAAGGACCCGTGGCTGCGCCGCCAGCTGACCCCGGACTTCTCAGCCGGCTGCAAGCGACTGCTGATGACCGCCGACTACTACCCGGCGCTGCAGGCCGACAACTGCAAGCTCGTCACCTGGCCCATTGCCCGGTTGTCGCCCAAGGGAATCCGGACCGTCGAAGGCATCGAGCACCAGTTCGACGCCATCGTGTTCGCCACCGGTTTCGAGGTGTCCAAGGCCGGCACCCCGTTCCCCGTCATCGGCATCGACGGCCGGGAGCTCGCCACGGAATGGAGCCGGGGCGCGTACGCCTACCGCAGCGTCGCGGTATCCGGTTACCCCAACCTGTATTTCACCTTCGGACCCAACTCCGGCCCCGGACACAGCTCCGCGCTGGTGTACATGGAGGCGCAGATCGACTACATCGTCGAGGCGATATCCAAGCTGCTGCAGTTCGGGTGGAAGTCGCTCGACGTGCGTCCCGAGGTGCAGGCACGCTACAACGAGGACATCCAGCAGCGGCTGCAGTCCACCACGTGGAACTCAGGCTGCCAGAGCTGGTACCTCACCGAGGACGGCTTCAACGCGACGATGTTCCCCGGGTTCGCCACCCAGTACGTCAACCAGCTGAAGGCGGTCAATCTGCACGACTTCAAGATCACTGCTGAACAGACCAGCAGTGCGTCGGTCCTGACCGCATAGAATCCGCTGGTGGCTGAGTACCGGATCGACGACCTCGCGCGCGAAGCGGGGACGACAACCCGGAACGTCCGCGTCTACCAGGAGAACGGCCTGCTGCCCCGGCCCCAGCGCCGGGGCCGGGTCGCGATCTATACCGATCGGCACCTGAGCCAGTTGCAGGCGATCGTCCGGCTGCTCAGCGAGGGCTTCACCGTCAAGCACATCCTGAAGTTCCTCACCGGCCTGCAGCGCGGTGAGGGGCTCGTCGAGGTGCTGGACCTCGCCGAGCTCGAGGAGTTGGTGATCTCGCCGTGGTCGAACCCCGAGGCGCAGACCATGACGCGCCAAGAGCTGGAGATGGCGCTGGGCCGGCTCGACGGCGCGACGCTGCGACGGCTCGTCGCCGGCCGGATCATCGAGCCGACCGACGAGAAGGACTCCTACCTGGTACCTGACCGGCGGGTTATCGACGACTTCGCCAAGCTCATCTCCCGCGGGATGCCGTTGGCGGCGATCCTCAAGACCACCACCGCGGTCGACAAGAAGCTCGACGAAGCGGCCCGCGCCATGACCCGGGCCGGGCACACCGAGGTGGTCCGGCAGCGCGGGACCGGCTGGTACCCCAGCAACGACGTCGAACTTGCCTGGGCCGCCGACCTCATCGATGCCATGCGCCGTGTATCCCGCCGTTCTGCCCACGCTAGCCTTGACCGCGCGTTAGATGAAGCGGTGCGAGCCGAGCTGCGGCAGTACCAGCAGGAGGCCAAGGACAAGGGGGCTCCTGTCGAACGGAAGGCGTGAGTCATGGCGCAGGCAGGCGAAGCCGAGAGTGCTCCGGGCAAACGGCGGCGTGGGCCGAAGACCCTCGTTCAGGCGGTCTTTGCGTTGATGGACGACGTCGCCGAGCTTCGCAAGTCCGCGCAGTACATTGCCGACAACATCGCCAAGCTGAGCGAGAGCGCAGCGGGCATCGACCGGCATGCGGAACTGATCGCCAGCCAGATCACCACGTTGACCGAGGCCGCGGCCGGCATCGACACGTCTGCCGAGAAGATCGCCCACGGTGCCAACTCCATCGCGGCGACCCTGCCGAGCCTGAAGCGGCTCGCCGAAGTCGTGGAGCCGCTCGATACCACGGTGGCCCGGCTGGGCTGGCTCGTCGACCGGCTTCCCGGCGTAAAACGAAGCTAGTCGTCAATTCCTGTTCTCGCAGAACGGAATTCGTCCTCACTCGTCAATATCGAGACCCGTGTCGATCGGCTATTGCCACCCGCCGAACATCGGAGGAACGTATATCGGTGGACCGGCGGCGCCGCTGGGGCGCTGCCCCGATATAGAGGGGGTGGGCCGTGTACGCACGCTCTACCACTATCAACGCACAACCCTCGGCTATCGACTCGGGAGTGGCTCACCTCCGCGATGAAGTGATGCCCCAACTCCAAGGTCTCGACGGGTTCGTCGGCATGTCGCTGCTCACCGACCGGGAGTCCGGCCGGTGCATCGTGGTGACCGCGTGGGAGTCCCAGGACGCGATGAACGCCGTCGCCGAGCAGGTTCGGCCGATTCGTGAAAAGGCGACCCAGATGTTCAGTGGCGGCGCCCCGACCGTTGACGAGTGGGACATCGCGATATTGCACCGCGCTCGCCAGATGCCCGAGGGCGCGTGCGCGCGGGTTACGTGGGGACATGTCGACCCGGCCCACGCCGACGCCGCCATCGAGCATTTCAAGATGAACATCGTCCCCGACAGTGAGGCGCTCGAGGGCTTCTGCAGCACCAGCCTGCTGGTCAATCGGAACACCGGACGCGGCGTGGCCTGCACGACGTTCGACAGCCGAGAAGCCATGGAGCGCAACCGGGATGGCGCGCGCACGATGAAGCAGATGCGCATGAAGGAAACCGGTGCGGCCGAGCTGGACGAGGCCGAGTTCGACGTGGCCTTCGCTCACCTGCGGGTGCCGGAACTGGTTTAGCCGCAGGCGCCGAACCGACCCGGGGACCGGACCGGTGCCGGGTCGTGCTCGGCTGCCCCGTGGGGGCAAGCCAAGAATCTGCCAAGCGTCGGGCTGCATGCTTCCTTCACCAATCAGCAGCAGAGACAGGTGAGTTCACATGACGCGACGAATCGCACGACTGGCCGCGGCGGCACTGTTGTCCGGCGGGATGAGTCTGGCCGCTTTCGGGTTGAGTGCCGGCACTGCCCAGGCAGAACCCTCCTCGGGCACCTGGTGTCCGGGCCAGCCGGTCCCCGGAGGCTTCACCGAGGTCGACTGGGACTGGACGACCTGCCATCGATACAACTTGGTACACCGCGGAATGCCGCCCCAGGTCGTCGGCATGACCGCCGAAGACGGCTGGTACGGCGGCCACCCCCACTACCGCACCGTCGCGGGCGAGAACACCAACGCGACCTGCCAGTTCTTGGGGTGCCCGTAGCTACGGCCGGCAGGGTGGTCGACAACGGCCGCTCATGATGGTGAAACCCATTGTGAGTGGCCGTTTTCCGCATTTCAGAACGGTGCGGGTTTGAACCGTCCCGGGTTTCATGCACCCTCAGGTTTCTGTGATCCGGCCGGTCTACCGGTCACGAGTTGGGAATAGTAG
>NZ_JBJIAK010000068.1:0-24359 GCF_045310915.1 Mycobacterium sp. SMC-17
TCCTCGTCGTACTTCTTCGGCATGATGCGAACAACCTTCCCTCGAAAGAAGGTGTGCATCAAACCCGGGGTGGTTCAACCCTTCCAGCCCCGGGACTATGGCAAGCGGCCAATGTGGCGTTACCAGGGCGTCCAGTTTGTGGGCGAGCTCGAATAGGTCGCCGGCCAATTGCTGCAGCATGTGCAACGTGGGGTGTGTTTGCGCAGGGTCTTGCTGATCGTTTTTCTTCGGGCGGTAGTAGCGGGAAGAGACGAGCCCGTCTGATCCCATGGGGATTAGCCACCAGTAGCCGTGGACGACGTCGTTGCGCCCTTCACGTAGTTCGCGGACGCCAGCTTCTGTGATCAGTTCGAAGACCGCCTTCTGTAGCAGCGTCTCACGGGGTTTTGCTGCCTTCGTGAGTTGGTCTTCAAGGAGTTTCCAGTCAGCAGGCACGTCCTCGCCCGCCAGATCCGAATTCTTGCCGCCTCGTAGCGTCACGAGCACACGCTTCATCGCCATCTCGACATGGCCGCCAGCCACTGTGACCGCTCCGATTGCGTGAAAGAGTGTGACCTGATGTAGCGCATCGGCCTGCCGATTCGGTTTGTCCCTAAGCCGAACTGGACGTACCGACGCGATGTTCATGTCGTCGCCACCGGGCGGCTGGATGAACGTGTAATCCCCAAGCACTCTCGGGCCCGAGTCTGTGTCGACGGTGTGCCGCATGGTGTACGCGATGGCTTTGTTCCTGCTTCCCGGAAGGTCAGCGCTGAAGGCGCCATTCGCGTCACTATCGATGTCGAAGACCTGGTCGTACACGCGCCGACTTTCAGCATCCTGCGGGACATCGGCGTCGGTGAATAGCGGAATCGCGTGGCCATCGACGCGTAGGAACTTTTGTCGAAATCGGAACATGTGTCGAGCATTGCATCGATGGGTGCACGATCTCCTCTCATTTTGGAGCAGGCCAATTGCTTGTGTCAGGCCGTTCGCGCGCATTGATCCTTCGGCGTCCTGCGGGGCGCAGTTGATAGGCCTCCTCGGGTCTGCACCAAAGGCAGTCACCATGCTTGGCGGAAATTGACGACTAAGCTGCCTGTCGGCGACATTTGGCAGCGTCCAGTCGATGAACAGTCGTCGTGGCCTGCGCGGCGTGTTGAGAGGTGACGTGCCCGAGGAACAGATCAGCGTCCAGCGCGCGACTCGCGACGAGCTCGCCGACCTGACAGCCTGGTACGGGTTGGTCGAGTCGGCAACGGTGGCCGAATCGCCGGCTACTTACAACGCGTATCGGATGAAAGCGTTCAGCGACCAGATTCTGGGGGCGGCGCTCGACTTGGCGGCCGTTGAAGACATCATGAGCACCTTCGAACGGGTGGCCGCCCAAGGGCCTCCGGAGACCGGTCTGATTCGCCAGGTCCTGGCGCGCACCCTCGTACTTTCAGCCCGAAAGGGATCGATGACTGTGGGCATGTTGGAGATGGGGCCTGCGACCGGGCCGTATCGGCAACTGCTGACCAAACTACTCGGGAGTCAGGCCCCTGCATCCACGATCCAACAAGTGCACATGGACATGGCCGTTCGCGTCACGAAACTTCATATGGTGGCGGTTCTTCCGGAACATCGTGGCCTCGGTATCGGACGTGCGCTGGTGTCGCATGCCTTGGACGTTGCGCGCCAGTCGGCAAGCAAACAGGTCTATGGCCAGTTCGATTCTGACTCTGCGGAACTCGCCGGCTTCTACACCGATCTCGGTTTCACCATTCGGCCCAAAGGGTCATCACTGCGCCTGGTCGGAGGATACGAAGTTCAGTCTCGGCCAAGCGAAAACCTTGGCTACCAGATGCTGCGCCGGCCTAGGGCGGACCCAGATCATCCCGTGCCGCGCCGCGCTAAATAGCGCGGCGTCGGCGGGTTTGACTCTCGCAACCGCAACGATGTAGCACATGTGCTATTTTTGTTGAATGGAGATCGTAGGCCTGCGCGAACTGCGCCAGAACGCATCGGACCTCGTGCGGCGCGTGGAAGAGGGTGAGGAGATCACGATCACGGTGGCCGGGCGTCCGGGCGCCCGTCTGGTCCCCGCCAACCCGCGTGCATGGCGCCAGTGGGCAGACATCGCCGAGTTGTTTTCCGGGCCCGCAGACGGGACATGGGAGTCTGATCGCGATCGCATTGCCCATGAGGTGCGTGACCCTTGGTCGCCTAAGTGAGGGCCGTGCTTGATACGAGCGTGGTGGTCGCCACCGATGTCGGTCCTCTCGACGGCGAGCTCGCCATCAGCTGCGTGACGCTCGCAGAGCTGCATTTCGGGGTCCTGGTCGCCAAGAATCTCGACGACCGGGCCGAGCGTTTACGTCGACTTCTTTTGTTGCAGCGTAGATTTGACGCGCTACCGCTTGATGAAGCGGTAGCCGCCAGCTACGGCCAAATCGCCGCGGCAGTGGTGAGCGCGGGCCGTCAACCGCGCGCGAGGTCGATGGACTTACTCATCGCAGCCACTGCCCACGCGCACTCAGCGACGCTCTACACCCGCAACATCGATGACTTCGAAGGTCTCGGAGACTTGATCGAGGTTCGTGAGGCGTGATGGTGACATTCGGGGCCGAAGATCGGACGGGAGCCTCGCCGGCGGGTGCTGACGTGGCGGGACCGCTCGGTCTGGGCTGGGCCCGGCGCGCTGGCCAATCAGGTTCGGCGCGGTGACCGCCGCCGCGAGCGCCACTCCCCCACCGTGGTGGGAGGACACAGACGTCTCACTCAGGACCCTCGTGCCCGACATCGACGACGTCGCCGAGCAATCGATTCCGTATGCCCGGATCGGTGGCCGGGCGCCGAAAACCTATGGCATGCGGTACCGCACATGGGGGGATGTCGCCGGCCAAAAGCTATCGGTCCTGTTGGGTCACAGCGGGGCCAGCGTGCGCACGTTGCAGAAGTTGATCGATGCTGCCCGCGATGCCGTGGCCACCAGCCGCATGGCTGAGATCCGCCGTGACCTGCCGCTTGATGCGGCGGTTCTCGAGTTGTTGGCCCGCCTCGATGTACACGATCGCGCGGTGTTGGCTGGCCGGGTCTGGGCTGCCAAACCTGTTGCCCAGGACCGTTTGGAACGTGAAATGGGCGTGTACAGCGGGTGGATTGGAAGGCACCAGTCGCGTGCGCGCCGGCGGTTTTTTGAACTGCTCGCCGAACCGCTCCACGAGCCGGTTGCAAGGGCCGTTGAAGACCTACGCAATCACTGCGGACCGTATGTGCCGGTGGCGGCTGCGGACGCGCGCCTGCGGGCAATGGGCGTTCATCCACGCACGGAAGTGGCGCGCGTCCTGCTCTATGCCGCCGGCCCGTATGTGCTGCGGGGCACCTGGCTGGAGAACAGAGCTCTGGGCGGCCGCCGCGCGGTCTATGCCGCCGTGGATGGACTCTTCGCCAAGAATCCAGCACCGATGCTTCGCCACGTCGTCGACGCGGTGGCGATTCACCACATGCCGGCGCATGTGGTGCCGGCGCTGCTTGATTCGCTGCCGGTGCGCCGATTCGGAACTGCGTACGTCCGCTGGGGTGGGTATCCCGTCGACCAGATCGAGGCGTTCTTGCATGCCAGCGGTCAGGCCTTGACTCCTGAGGAAGTGGCGGCCGGCATTGCCGACGAGGCGATCACAGCGGAGAAGGTCCGCGCCACGTTCATCGATCCCCGTCACAAGAAGCGGTTTCACCGTGCGAGCAGGCTGACGTGGGGACTCGCGGTGTGGGGCGAGCCGACATACCGGGGCATCGCGGAGGGCATTCGGGAACGGATCGCAGCCGCAGGGGGCACCGCGAGCGTGGATGAGTTGTCCGCAGATTTGCTCCGGACGTTTCCTGACATCAGTCCCGTGTCGGTACTGACATACATGCAGTCGTGGGCGTTCGTCATCAAGGACGGCATGATTCGGTGTCGCGTCGACGGCGATCCCCTGCCGAAAGTGCGGCACTGGCGGGGCGCGCGGGGTGTCTTTGGGCTTGGGGATGGCAGGTTCAATCTGCTCAAGCCGGTCACCGCGAACCTTCTTCGCGGGTCCAGCTCCCCCGTGGGCCGTCTTGCCCCCGCCTTGGAGGTCAAGCCCGGTGGCCGGGAAACCTATCTTGGGCCTCACGGCGAGCTCGTGCTGATTTCGTGGCACCTCGATGTCCCAGGGGCACCCCACCTTGGGTCCGTGCGGCTGCTGGCCCGCGGCGTGGGCGCAGTGACCGGCGACAGCATCATCTTGACGTTCACCCCGCAAGATCGACGTGTCGTCGCGACCCGTCTGCCTGCAAGAACACCTGCGTTGGAAACCCTTGAGCGAGTTACAGGCTGCCGCAACCTCACCCGAGAGGTGGTCGCCGCGAGCCTGGAGTGCTCAGCTGCTGAGGTCGTCGGCGTGCTCGCCAAACGCGGCGATGAGGTTCTGGCCAGGACGGTCGCCAGCCTGCACGAGTGACCGGCCCCTCCCCCACCGTCTGCGGCCGGTAGCTAATGCTCGGCGGCGGCCATTGTGTCGTGTGATGTTCGCCGCTGCGGCGTGGGCGCCGGTAGCTCCATGAGAACTGCTTGTGGAACTAGATGCGGCCCGGTTCCCAGTTGCCCAGGAGGATTCCACGTGTGCCGTCGTCCAGGGTGGTGAGCTGGGCGCTGAAGCCGCTGGGCTGAAGCGTCCAGTAGCAGTTGTGTTCGGGAGGCAGGTCGGCGGCGTCGGCGCGGTACTGCAACTGCGCTTGGGTGTAGAGGCCTCGGTCGACCATCTTTCGGCCGGCATGTTCGTTGGCGATGAACTGCACGGTGGCGCAGGCGCTGGGCTGTATCAGTACCAGTGCGTCCCGCTGCGGGTTGGTGTGCCGGGCGCGCACGAGCTGGCCGGTGGTCGCCCACTCGGTCCAGGCTTGCACGACGGTGTCGAGGTCGTGATCGAGGAAGGCCAGCACGAAAGGCAGCCCGTTTCCGATGACGATGGTGTCCATGTATTCCTCTCAGCGGGCTTTCCAGTAGAAGGGAGCGCGGTTGATGACCGGTACCCACGTTGCGACGTCGTTGATCTGGGCCGACACCGTTTTGCCATCGGATTGGGTCAAGGTCGCCGTGGGTCCGCTAATGGTGTCGATGCGGCACCATTGCTCACTGGCCGGGAGCTGGTACCCGTTGTGTGGGTTGGGGATGAACTGGCCGGCCTCCAGGTGGCACCAGTGGCGTTTGGCGTAGCCACGCTTGCCCCCCTGCAAGGTGTCCGGCCAGGGGTCGTCGGCCTCTCTGGGGCGCGGGCTGCCGGCGAGCTCCTCCTGGCCGAAAAGTCCGTCGGGGTCCCAGCCGGGCATCTCAGTCCGTAGGTACGCCTCGAACTCGTCAATCTCGGCGTCTCGCAGACTAACTCCGAGACCCCGGGCCAAAGCGAACCAGAGTTGGCTGAATGCTGGTCTGCTGTAACGCTCGTCCCGCAGGGCGCGAATGAAGTGCGCCGCGTAGCTGGTCACCCATCGGACCGCTTTGGACGGGTCGCAGTTCCACAGCCACGCGAATATCCGGCCGACGTCGTCTCCGACGTGGCCCAGGTAGCCCTCTTGCATCACTTCTTTGGCGAATCGTTCCGCCGTGGGGACGACCAGCCTCGATAGGAGACCGATTTCCACGGAGTCATTGCTGATCAGGAGTGCGTTGGGCGGAACGATGTGGCCGATCACCTCGGTGTCACGCGTGAGGTGGTAACTCTTCCCGGCGGCGACTTCTTCCATGATTGCCGCGGCTTGCTGTCGAAACTGGGTGATTCCGACGAGACGGTTCACATTGACCTGCATACCCACACCATACCCGACGACAGTACGCACATAGGTACGTTCATCGGCACGCAAGTCGGCGGCGCCGGCGGTCAGCGGCCCCGGGCGCGGTTACGCCCACTCCCCCACGTCTCCGTGACCAGCCAGAACGCGCTCAGTGCGTTGTGGTGCGACGAACTGGCACCGTCCGTACTGCCGACGCCCGGGCGCGCCCCTGGCGCGCCAGTGGCCCCCTCAGGGCCAAGGAAGGTCATTTTGCGAGTGCCGGCAGGGGCGTGTCAGACGCCGATCCAGCGGCCGTTGTCCGGTGGGTTACCCGATGCGTTACCCACCGCTTTGCGTGCCGTAATGCTTGGTGACAGACAGTATCTCGAGCAGCACTACTAGCAGCGCTTAAGCCAGGCGTTCACATAGCGCAGATGGCGGTGAGCTGTATCGACCTACCGGCCTACCACCGCACACACACTATGACGGACCCCCCTGCGTCCTAGCGAGCATCGACGCCGGTGAAGCGTCACGCAGAGCGATGCATTCGCGACGGTGCTAGGCACATCATGCGGTCACGAGCCACCCGTCGCACTGACTGCCCTATACGGACTCACGCTGTCATCCACGTCGGATCACACCCGCGCCACCCAACCCGACGCTACACACCGCCACTCGGTGTGATGCAGGTGCGCATGACAGTACAACGGCCAATGTGGTCGCAGGCCAGTCGGCCGATGGTACATACCGCTGCGATGGCCATAGCGCGTCAGATGACACTCCGCATGAGGTTTACCAGGCGACACGTTGTCCGCCGCCAAGTGCACAGCTCGGCCATGAGTCAGACGCGGCATGAGGCGGGCAAGCAGGCTCTGACTCAGGCGGTATGCAGTGCATGATCGCGGGCGTGCGATCAGGCGGCAACTGTGGCGGTGTGCGAGGTATTGCCGCTGGCTGGGTGCGCGGCTGTCGGTCGGGCGGTAAGTCAGGCAGTGTGTCAGGCGGTGGGTCAGGCGGTCGGTCTGGCGTGACGGCAGGTGCTGTGCGGTGCTGTTTCCGCTGCGTATCGCTACACGTCGATGGACATCCGACCGACCATGTCTAGCAAGGTCAGGGGAACCATCTGGTACGACATTGCCGCACGGATGGCTCCGCGCGCTGGGTCGAGCACGGTGGGTCAGATAGGTCTCGGAATCCTTGATTGGACCGTCCGCCGCGTAGTCATATGAGTGCCGATCAACCCGTGCTGCAGTGTGGCGACTGCGACTCGTACGGACACTGGCGGTGGCGCATCGCGCACCGCGCCGATGGGCATTTGTGGTGCAGTCCGCAGTGGCGCAGCGGTCATCACTGTGGGTCACAGTTACATCACTATCGCGGTGTCGGCGTGGCGCGCTGCGGTGTGTTCGATCTTGATCACTAGACTCCTGAAACCATGTCAAGCAATGCTGCAACTCACCCCATGACTGATGGGGTGCAGGGCATGCACCCACCGTCATTCCAACAGGCCAGGGGGCTTTCATGACCGAGAGCGTAACCGCGTGGACCACTCCAGTGCCGACGATCGATTGGGCGCGTCTCGGGCAAGTTTTTGCCGTCGCGAACGGCAAGGGTGGCGTGGGTAAGACCACGACAACGGCGAACCTAGGGGCTTTGGTGGCCTCGGACGGGGCGCGCACCCTCATTGTCGATCTCAATGGCCAGGGCAATATCGCGCACATCCTTGGGTTCGCCAATACCGAGCTCGACGATAAGGGCCGCAACCTGTACGCAGCCATTACTGCTGGCGCCGAGTTGGCGCCAGTGCAAGGTGTGCGGGACAACCTCGATGTGGTGCCGGGTGGACAGTTTGTTCGCCGGATCGGAGCCGCTGTAGCCCCGGAGATGTCGTCGCCGGAGTCGGCAGCGGCCGTCCTGTTGGCCTTGGCTGACAGCCTGCAGCGCATCGCGCACCACTACCAGCTGATCGTCATCGACACTCCTCCGGAGAACCCGTTGTTGTTGGAGCTTGCCCTGTGCGCAGCTCGCTTCATCGTTGTTCCGATGCGGACCGAACTGATGTCGCAGTTCGGATTGCGCGAGCTCGCCGGAGAAATTCGTAAGATGCGGGAGTACAACGAGTATCTGTCGCTGCTCGGTGTATTCGCGTTTGCCTCGGGGACATCGGCCACGAAGGTGCGCCGGGAAATGAGCCAGCAGGTCGCTCAGGACCTCGGCGCGCACAACGAAGTGATGATGGAGTCATTCATCCGGCACTCGGAGTCAGTGGCCAACGACATGACCAAATATGGCCGTGTGGCCCATGAGTTGGAGCAAGAGATCGCGAACAATCCGAAGTTCTTCGAGCTGCGTAGCGGCGCGGCGAAGAACACTGCTGTTGTGAGTAGTACGTCGAAACCGGTCGCTCGGGATTTCGCAAAACTGGCCAAAGAAATCCTGACCAGAGCGAGCGCCAGGCGTTCCGAAATGATTGAACAAGGAGTGTGGCCGTGAGCAATTTGAGACAGCAGAACATCCCCTCGGAGGATCTGTCTGACCTGAGCGCTCCCGCTCCCCGAGGCGCGGGGCTCGGTGGTCTGTTGACGGGAACCCCGGCGCCGGCGCGCCGTGAGGCCCCTCCCCAGGCGGACAACGCCGGTGTTGAGCGGGTCATTGAGCCACCCGCGCCGCCTCGTCCGAAGACACCTGCGCGGCCGGCCCGCCAGACCAGCCCACGGACTCGAAGCAAGCCGACGTCGGCGGTGTACGTGAGCCAGGGTGTCAAACTGCGCTTTGAGGACTACCGGCACAAGACGAAGAAAACCAACCTTCAGGTGGTTCTGGAGGCCATCACGGCCAAGCATGGGCAGCTCGCGGACATCATCAAGGCGTCGGCAGTGAGCACCGCTCCGGTGGTGGGTTCCCTGTTTCCCTCTGACCCGTCGGCAGTGCGCTACTTGGGTGGCGGTGCGGTCCAGATTGGGTTCAGCCCGACGCCGGAACAGGAAGCCGTTCTGGACGCACTGGGGGAGGAGCTGGGGTTCTCGACGCGCAGCACGTGGATCGCGCCGGTTCTGAACGCCTTTCTTCCGGGCCGCAAGGATGGCTGAACTGCGCGTCACGTGACGAAACGGTGCCGCACTGGTTGGATTGGGCGCGGCCGCGGCTGTAGGCACCACCGGTGCCTGATCTGTGCGGCACCGCCAGCATGATCGCGGCGGTGGTGTTGCCGGCCGAGTGTCGCCGTCCGGGGGCGTGAGCCAGCGGAAAATCTCTGCATGGACCGCGCCAGGGCGGCCATAGGCTTGTTGTATGGGTAGTTCACGGCTAGGCGATTCGTCTGCAGCGCCGGCGGAGCGGTCCGATGCCTCGGTGAGTCCTGCTGTGCAGCAGGGGCTTTGGCGTCTGATGGTGACGAGCCGCGACTGCCCAGCACTGGTGGTGTTCGACGGGGGAGTCCGCCGGTGAACGCGCGGGCCTGGTGGCGGGCGGTGCTAGTGGCCTCGGTAACGATCTCGATCAGCGGCAACGTGTATCACGCGCTGCTGACTGCTCCGGACGGTCTGCGGATTCCGGCTGCGATCATGTCTGCATTGCCGCCGCTGGCCGTGTTTGGCGTCACGGAGGGTTTGATGCGCAGTGCGGGCGCCGGAGTTCGCACGGGGGCGTACTGGGCCGGTGTTGCTGGCGGTGTCGGGATTGCGTTGATCGCGTTCGTCTTGTCGTTCTGGGCGCTGCGGTCCCTGGCGATCATGATGGGTGAACCGCCGGGAGTCGCGGCGGGGATCCCGCTGCTTGCGGACCTGCTGGTCGCGGTGAGCAGTGTGATGTTGTTGTCGTTCCGGCCGGTGAATTCGGTTGCTGCCGTGGGTGTTCCGGCCGTCGGTGATGCTTCGGCATCATCGGCGGCCGCTCAGGCTGTGCACGCTGTCACTGCAGCACCCGTCGCCGCCGGGGCCTCTACGCCGCCGGCCGCTGAAACGCCGGTCGTGGGAGAGCCGGCTTCTCAGGCTGTCGAGCGGGAGCCGTCACTCAAACCACCAGCGCCGCCGGCGATGTCGAGTCCTGCGGCCGAGCCTGGGTTGCCCGCGTCAGTCGTTGAGCCTGCGGTGGTGCGGGAGCCGGTTGCGGCTCCCGCACCACCAGTGGCCGAGCGCCGGGCCGAGGTGCCGCGCGGGGTAACCCCAATTACGGCGGCGCGCACCAGCATTGACCGCCATGGCCACTACATGGCGGTGGCCGAAGACTTGGTCAGCAATGGCCTGCGGGTACGCCGCGGCCCCGAGCTTGTCGCCAAGGTGCTGCACGCCCGGGACACCGGCATGAGTCCGACAGCGATAACCGAAGCGCATGAGGTCCATCACTCGGTCGTCACGAAAATCCTTGCGGCGGCAGATCAACGAGCAGGGTAGTGGCGCGCGTGGTCCACGAGCTGGCGGCAGCCTTTTCAACGCGGGTGGTACGCGAGTTGTCGCGTCCTCGGCCAGCCCTGTGGGCCCGGCAGAGAGTTGCCGCCGTGGCCGCCCTCGTCGACGCCGCCATTCCGCTGGGTACCGCGTTCGATTGCGCCTACGGCGAGTTGGCCGCGAACTACCGCTGCGAGTACGTGTTCAAGGCAGCGGTGATCGGCGATTTCCTTCGTGCGGAGCCGGCCGCCAATGCCATCGTTGGTCTACCGGTGTCGATGTCGATCGCTGATGTCGTCGTCGTGGGACAGAGGGCAACCGCATTCGAGATCAAGACCGATCTCGACAGCTTCACTCGGCTCGAACTCCAATTACTCAGCTATTCAAGGTGTTTCGAGCACGTCTGCGTCGTAGTGTCCACCGAGAGGGCTTCTCGGGCGCTCGAGGAGGTTCCCGACCACGTGGGTGTGCTGGCCCTCGAGGGCCGGGCCGTCATTGCGGTTCGGCCCCCTGGTGGCGGCTATTCCCGGTTGGACATGACGACCCTGTTTCGGGTCCTTCGGCAGGGCGAGCGTCTTGCCGTATTGCACCGGCAGATCGGGTATGCCGTCGACGTGCCGAATGCGCTGCTGTATCGGCGAACTGCAGAGTTGTTTGGCGGTCTGCCGATCGAAGCGGCATATCGGGAGTTCGTTGTTGAGCTCCGACGCCGCGACGCGCGACAGCGGGCCGCGATGCGGGCAGCTCGTCTGCCGGCTTCGTTGGCTGCGGCCGCCGCCGGCATGGTGCTGTCCGAGGTCGCCTGGCGTCGCCTGGGCGAGCTTCTGGCCCGCCCCGCCGGAGAATTGCTCATCGCCACTGGCGAGGCTGCGTGACTGCCGTCGCCGGCACCTCAGGTGCGAGGCGGGGCCTTGGCAACCTGGCTGAGCGATGCGATGGTCTGGCTCATCGTCGCGATCGTGTCCAGCAGTGAGTTCCGGTCCGTTTCGAGGCGGTCAACTTGCGCCTGGAGCTCGCGTTCTCGGCGGCGCGAGGCCTCCAGATCCGCGCCCTGAAGCATCAACAGCTGCTCCAGGTCTTGCGATGGTTCGTCCGGCGCCGGCGGCCACCGTCCTACGCTGCGCAGGTAGTCCTCGAAACTGTCCGCAAGCAAGAACCATGCGTCGGCGCCTTTACGGCCCAGGACGTGCCCGCGTTCACTCTCGATGGGGGAGTCCTGCCGGCTGGCCAGCTCAGTAGCCCAGCGTGATGTGCGGCCGGCCAGTTGGCCTGCACGGACGGCAAGGTACGAGCGGCGGCCCGTGGGGCTGATCACCTCACCGTGGTCGCCGCCGGGCCACGGCGCTCCAACCGGGCCGTCCATCCTCGGAACTCTAGTCGATTTCCGGAGAACTTCCGAATATACGTGCGCCAGTTTCCGCGAATGCCGGTCCGGATTCCGGAATACCGGCGCCGGCGACACGCCCGCTGTGGTATTTCCGGAAACAAGGACACCCGCCTAGACTGCACATCAGCAAGAAATAGCGCGTGACCTGGGCCAACTAGTATTTTCGGAAGGTAGAAGTATTCCGGAAATACCGACAGGTGCCAATGGTTCGCGATCCGGTCGCAGACAGGAAACGGGAGCAGGAATGGCCAACAAATCCAGCACCGCGGTACTCGATGACGCCGAGCGCCGTAAGCGGCGTCAAGGCTCCGAGACCAGGGAAATGAATGCCTACCTGCGTGTTCGCTACCACGAAGCCAACCTCGAAACGCTGCATGAGCGTGCCGGCAAGCGCCTTCCGCACCTGATTCGGCAGTACGCGGATCTGCTGACCGATCTGTTGCCGGTCGCCGATGAGATGGGTGTGGATCCGTTCGAGTTGATCCGGCAGACAGCGACGGCGTTGCTCGACGACCAGCAGCACAAGCAAGCGTCCTGATTCTCGTTGGCCGTCTCGCGTCGGCCAGGTGCCACGCAGTCCGCTGTCGGCGGTCTCGGCGAAGCGCAACGTCGCCGATTTAGTCGGCCTGGTCCGGTCGCTGGTGGCCGCGTTGTCGGGCGACCAGCTCGGCCCGTGCGGCGGCGTCCTGGGCGGCCTGCATCGCGCGTTTCGCGGCGGCCCGTGCGGCGGCGTCGGCGGCCACCTGCTGAGCCGCGCGGTGCGCCGATCCGCCCAGCACATCGCGAGCGGCGACGCGTGCTCGTCGGGCCTCGTCCTGGGCCCGGCGGTCGCGGAGGCGCTGCTCAATCCGCGCCTGTTCGGCAGCCTGCTCCTGCGCGAGCGCTAGTACTGCGGGGCGGTCGTCCAGCCCGTTGTGCCGGCGGTGCCACACGATCATCGTGGCAATCAGGGCGATCGGCTTGTAGGGGACCGGGGGCAGCCAGTTTCCGCCGGTGCGTTCCCAGTCAGTCATCAGTTCGTTGATGTCATCGGGTGTCCAGCCGTGCTCGGCCAATGGCGCCAGGATCGCGCTCCAGCCGCGGGGGGTGTGCTTACGCGCCCAGTGGGGAGTTCGCGGGTTACGCAGCCAGCTGGAGGCCAGCAGATAGCCCTTCTGGCGGGACTCGGCGCGGCCTGGGGAGGGTTCTTGCTGTCGTCTGCGGCGCGAAGCGCCTTTGGTGGTTGCCGCCGAAGGCGTGCCGGCTGTGCCGGGGGTAGTTGTTTTATCTCTAAAAGAACTTTTTACAGACAAAAGAGACCCCTTACGGGGGTGGGATGACATCTTGTGGAAAACACGCCGCTGCCAGGAGCTTTCGTGCAGGCACCACACGGACGCCCACCCGCGGTGGCGATCGCCGAGGCGCCAGGAGGCGAACCGCTCAGCGCGGGTGCGCTGGCGTCCTCGAAGGAGTTCGGTGGCCAGGCCCAGAAGACGCAGCGCCTCGCGGCCGCGCTGCACGGTGCGCTCTGATAGCGCGGTGTCCTCGGCCAGTCGGCGGTTGGTGGGTCGGGCATTACGGCCGGTGCGGTAGTCGGCGTAGCGGGCCAGGGCTGCGGCCACCAGGATCAGCGTCTTGCGGGAGATGCCGCCGTCGCACATCAAGGGCCGGATGCGTTGGTAACCAAGGTCGTAGGCGATACCGACCGTTAAGTGGGCCCAGCGTGCCCATTTGCCGT
Organism: Mycobacterium sp. SMC-17; assembly: GCF_045310915.1. Taxonomy (NCBI): domain Bacteria; kingdom Bacillati; phylum Actinomycetota; class Actinomycetes; order Mycobacteriales; family Mycobacteriaceae; genus Mycobacterium; species Mycobacterium sp. SMC-17. The sequence continues at coordinate 13,244 of NZ_JBJIAK010000068.1, forward strand.
TCCAGCAGGGGACGCCGGCGTAGACGTCGTCAGGCAGCTCCAGGACGACGGCAGCCGTGGGGGAGAGGGGATTCCAGGCCGGCGTGGCGCGTGCGCGCGGACGGGCCCGGCGGCCGGTGGGCTTGGCGCGCAGGACGCCGCGGCAGCGCCGGGTGGGGGAGCTGCCGCGGTAGGTCGGCGGGCGCCGGCCGAGCAAAGCCCGGTGGACGTCGTCGCGGGACGATGCTCGGTGTTGGTCACAGATAGCGTCCTCTGGACCTTCAGGAAGGTAGGGGCTATCGTGAGTTCTGCCAGGGATCATTTGGCAAACCCTTCGATGGGTGTGGTGCGCAAGCACCGAATCCCCGAGCCGCTAACTCGGGGCCCAACTTCATAAGCGACATCCCCCGGCCGCTAACCGGGGGTTTCGCATTTCAGGAGCTGGGTGGCTCACGCACGACGGATGTATGCAGTTGTGTGTCTGACCAGATGCCTAGGCATCACCTCCTGCTAGTCGGGCGCTGCCGGGTGGCTGGTGAGTCGGGCCCGAGAGCTGAAAGTTCTTGTGGTGCACTGTCAGTGACTGGGTCTGGGGCGGCGCGTCGGGGCGGCATTCAACACCGGAGTAGCCGCTGGTGCCTGGCTCCGGAGCGTTCATCTGGGTGTCGGCCGAGTGTGGGGTCGCTAAATCAGAGCCCTCCGGCTGCGGCCGGGGACTGTGCTGTTCGGGCTGGTATGGGTAGTTTTGGTGTCGGGGTGTGAGCATCCTCGGGGTGAGGACTGCGTTCCTCTCGTTACTGGTGGTGCGAGTGTTGCGAATAGTGTTACACCCGGCGCGCGGTGCTACCGCGCATCTTGTGCGGCGTGTCGCGAAGTCGCAGTGGTCTGAGCAAGCCCGGTGCGAGCATGACATCGGCTGAACCACAATCGGTTTCACCGCAAAGCTGGCGCGCGGACCAGTATCGGCGCCCGCGTCATCCATGGTGTCGGGCAGCGTGACTAGACAAAGCTGACCGGCCGGGTGCGCCATGTCGGCGCTCCGGAGTGCACGCCGCATCTCAGTCGTCCGCAGTTGGGGGATGCGCGGCACGTGCCGCGGCGTACTTGCCGGTGGAGGTCAGCGACCACAGTGCGTGCCGGCCGGCGAGGCGTTGCCGGCGCACTTCCCCGGATTGCTGCAATCTGAGCAGCGCCCGATAAACCAACTCGTGTACGAGGGGCACAGCATCGTCACCAAGTCGGTCGTGCACGTCGGCCCGCAGGTCGGCGGTGCTCATCGGATGCCCGTTGGCGGCCAGTGCCCGCAGCAGAGTGCGACGCAGGTCGGAGGTGCTGGTCGGCGTGCCGTCGCGATCATCGCCGCCGGCGGCGGCCGGCCCGGGGGCGGTCACTGTGGCTCCGCCGATGCTGGTGCTGGCGAATCTGGCTGCGAGGCAATGGTGTTTGTCCAACGCACGTCCGGTACCTCATGTAGGCCGAAGTCGTCGTCGACAACGAGCGCGGTACGGATCATCGTCGTGCCGATCGGTAGACCGCGGCCGCTGGCTGACATGAGCATGTGGTGCTGGTCGGCCAGATGGCGGCATTGTGGCCGTCGGTGTGCCACGGGCATGCTTGTCCACCGGCGCTGATCGGGGCGTCGCAGACCAGGGTGTGGTGCCAGGGGCAGCCGCGGCTGTAGCGGGTCACGGCAGCGCGCAAGGATGGGTGCGCCAGGTCCTGCATGGCGACGGCGCCGTGATCACCGTGGAGGCCGCAGTGGCCGGGGTGCAGTCCGCGGTCAGCGAGACTGGCTGCGAGCTCGGCCAATTCGGTCTCGGCCAGGGCACAGCCCGAGCCCTGTGCCTCACGAAGGCTCATCTTCGTGGGCTCGAGTTCAACGACGATCACGGGCGCGCCGTCCAGTCCCATCGGCAGGAATCGGAGGCGCCGCGTTGAGGTCGTGATGCGTACTCCGCAGCGCTCGACGAGGGCCTGCGCGGGCTGCTCGGTGCGGTAGAGCCAGTCCAGACCGGCGGTGAGAGCCGCGTCAAAAATGCTGTGCGACAGTGTGGTTGTCATGGTGGTATCGCGGCCAGGTGCGTCCGCGAAGCACTTTGCAGTGTCGGCGCGCTCGACGGTGCCGGTGGATCGGTGGTGCGTCATGGCGTGCGGTCCTTCCTGTCTGCGATGGGCGGCTTCAACGGCGAATGGTGCTGGTCTCCGCGCGGTGATCGATCGTGGAGCGCCACAGGCGGGTAACTGGCCCGGCTGTGGCGCGAGTGATCAGCCCGAGCACGCCCGCAGTTAGAATCACTGTGGCGATGCCGCCGAGTCCCAGCCGTTCGGTGAGGCTGCGTCCTATCCACCAGCTGAAGCTGTTGACAACCGCCTGCAGGGCCCCGTGCACCGCGTCGGTGACGATGGTGTGGTGGGTGCGGTGGTCTGCGACGAGCACCGCCAATGACTGGTGCACCCCAGCGGCGAATAGGTGGATCATCTGTGTCCTTTCGCGGTTGGTCGGTCGTTAGGCGACGGCGATGCGTGGGCTGGACAGTGGCACCGCTGGGGCGCAGCCCGTGCGGGCGGCGTGCTCGTGTGCGTCGGCGACCGCGAAGCCGTGCAGCAGCCGTCGTCGCGAGGACAGCTGGCGGCAAGTGCACACCGCTTGGTGCCCGTGCGGATACCGGCGCTCGACTGTCACCGTGCCGGTCGTTGCCGCCCAGCGCTGGTGTGCCGCGGCGCGGTCGACATGGGGTGTAATCGCTTGTTTGCGAGTGCCTTTCGTGTCGGTGTCAGTCATGTCCGCCGCCGTGGTGACCCGAGTCTGGGGCGTGCATGCCGCCCGTCGCAGCCGTCGGTTTGGCGTTTGCGGTGGCGCTGCTGGCGTGCTTACCCGAATCGGAGCGCGAAGGTTTGGAGGAGTTCTTGGCCGGAGCGGTGGCCTTGGCTGGCGGGGTGTGGGTGGCCTTGCTGCCGGCCGGGTCGGATGGAGTCGTGGCTTTTTCGGTGTCGCTGCCGGCGTGCTTATCCGTGCCAACACTCGTCGTGGGCGCGCTGCCGGCGCCTGTCGTGCCGGTCGGGGTTGCGCTCGTCTTGGTGCCGCTGGTGGCGTCCTTGGTGACGGGTTTGGTTGTCGGTGCGGTGGCCGGGTCGGCAGTGGCCTTGGCGGTGGATGCCGTGGTGGCAGCGTCGGTATTGGTTGGGGACTTAGTTGCCGCGATGCTCAGCAGCTTGCCGGTGCTGGCCGGTACCGCTGCAGCCGGTGTGACCGCGCCTGTGGCGTGAATGAGGCCGTCGAGCAGGGACGCGGCCGTGTTCAGGCCCGCGGTGACCACGCCAGCACCCAGGGTGATACTCGCGTTCAGGGCTTTGCTGATGGTGTAGATGGTGCCGATCAGGGCCGGTGGTAGACCAGCGGCTTCGCCGAGTCCGGCGGCCAGGCCTGCGGCCCCGGTGACAAGTGCGCTGACGATGTGCGCGCTGGTGTCGACTGCGTCGGCGGTGAATCGGATGGGTACGGCCGCTGTCCCGGCGACCAACGTGGTTACCGGCTTGGTGACCGTGGCGAGCGCAGCTTGCGTCAGTGTGGTGAGCACGGCGACGTAGTGGCCGGCATCCAGTGGCCCCGAGGCGATTTCGCCGATGATCGCTTGGACGGCGCCGTGACCGGTGCTCCCTCCGAGCCAAATGTTGTTGAGGTCCTGCGCGGCGCCGGCAAGCGTGTTGACCACGGTAGTTCCGGCGTGGGCGAGCGCGGTCGCGCCGCCGCTCACGCCGGCCAGCAACGCTCTCACGGGCGCGGACACGACAGCCTGGACGGCGGTGAGCACACCGGCGACGAGGTGGCTTCCACTGGCGTCGCCGACACCGGATACCAAGTCGTTGAAGGCATTTACGACACTGCTGATTTGCGCGGTGGCGGTGGTCACGAAGCTCGCGGCGACACTGATCGAGTTGTCGCCGAGGTTGGCCGCGGCGGTGATCGCTGCACTGAGCACCTGGCCACCGATGGTGAACGGGGCATCGACGATGGCGGCCAGCCCTGCCAACGACAACGGGTTGGCGACGGCGCCCGACAGGGCAAGCACCGCAGTCGAGGCCGCGCCGGCCAGGGTGGAGGTCAGTAGGGTCGAAACTTGTTGCGTGCTCAAGACAATGGCATTGTTACCGGTGGTGATGGTGCTGGCCAGCGCGGTCAGCCCGCCGGTCGTGAGTGTGTTCAGGCCCTTGAGTGCGGCCGCGAGCAGCGGGTTGTTTCCGGCGGCGGCGGACAGTGCCGACCAGAACGTGCCGCTGAGCGAAGACGCCGCCGACAGCGCTGTGGCCAATGTCTGACCGGGTACACCCACGATGTTGGCGACCGTCGAGTCCAGCGCGGCGAGCTCGGCGGTGACTGCCTTCCGCAGCGCATTGACCTCGGTGGGGTTCACCAGCGCGCTCAGGTGGATGGTGGGTGCGGTGATGGTGGGCAGGTGTAGTGCCGGGGCGTGCTGCGCGATGGCGGGGGTGAAGGCGAGCGTCACCGCGGTGGCGGCGGCCAGAGCGAGGGTGGTGTTCGGCTGCGCGACCGCGGGGGCCGCCGCGCGGTGCCGGCGGCGGTGCCGGGGTTCATCGCTGGGGGTGGGGGTGAGGAATTCGGTGACCGGGACTGCGGTGCGGCCTCGGCCGGTGTGACGTCCAGTCTGGCTGGAAGTGCGCATGATGGCGCCTTTCGGTGAAGTGTGTGTGGGCATGGCGAAGCGGGTGGAACGTGTGGGGCGTCGAACACCGTTGCGGCGCACGGCAAGTGCGCGCTGGGTGGTCGTCAAGCTCGTCAGGAAGTCCTAGGCTTAACGCTAAACCTGAAGCGGGACAGGTCCTGACACTAATTTTCGCGACCTGGCCGCGGCCGCGATCTGGCTGAGACATCCTTCCGGGTCGAGGTGAGTGGGCCACGGTCCGGCCAGGGTCGGTGTTGACTCGGCCCACCGTGAAACCTGTTGTTGCAGCTGGGTGAGGCCGATCAGTGCGCGGTCGCCGGCGGCGTACCAGCCGCAGGTGCACCAGTGCAGCTGTCGGTGCGTCGGACAGCCCTGTTCGTAGCGGGCGACTGCGGCGCGCAGCGTGGGGTGCGCGGGCCGGCGCAGGGCCAATAATCCTCTGGTTCCGGGGAATTCGATCCAGGTGTGCTGCACCGGCACGTCGAGTTCGTCCAGCAGCTCAGCGAGCGCTGTCAATTGGCCGGCCGGGAGAGGCTCGGCGTGGGCGGCCGGGGCGGAGTTCTCGACGGCGATGGTCGCAAAACCCATGCGGCCGTGCGGGATGAAGCGCAGGGTGCGTCCGCCGGCGGACACCGCGGCTTGACCGTCGAAGCGCACGATGGCGGTGTCGGGCTGTTCGGTGTCGTACAGCCAGCGCAGTCCCACCAGCAGGACCGGTAGGTGCGCAGTCCGGTCGGTGTCGGGTCCGCTGGTCGGCGTCGGCGTTGAGGTGGTCATCGGCGGGTCTTTCCTGATGTGGTGGCGTGGTGCAGGACACGGGTGAGCGCGTCGTTGACCACCCGGGCTGCGCGGGTGGGCAGCATGTGGCCGGCGCCGGGCAGGGTGATGTGCTCGGCGCCGGGGATGGTGGTGGCCAGCTGGTGGGCGTGAGCGGCGGGGGTGAGTAGGTCGGCGTCACCGGAAACGATCACGGTGGGGGCGGTGATCGTGGCCAGGACGTCGGTGGCGTCGTAGCGGGCCAGTCCGCGCAGGAATCCGGCCGCGGTGCTCAGTGGTGTGCGCGCGAACGCGGAGGCCGTCAGGGCGTTGAGGGTGGCGCGTTCGTCGCGTCCGCAGTGGGCGTAGAGGCCGGCGGCCGTGCAAATGGGCCCGGCCACGGTGCGCAGCAGGATTTCGGGGGCGTGGGCAACCAGGTGGTCGTGGGCGGCAAGGTAGGTCAGGGCGTTCGACAGGGGCGAGGCGAGCACGCGGCCCAGGCCGTGCTCGCAGAGCCGGCCGGCGGCAGTGGCCACCAGGACCAGGCCCGCCGGGTCGACGGGTCGGGACCAGCGCGACAGTTTGAGAAATTCCAGGATGGTCATGGCGCCCATGCTGTGGCCGGCGAGAACGAGTGGGCCTTCCACGTGCAGTTCTGCGGTCACGGTGGCGAGGTCTTGGGCGAGCTGGTGCACGGTGTAGGTGTGCACGGGCGCGGTGTCGGATTCCCCGTGGCCGCGGTGGTCGTAGGTCATGATGCGAACGCCGTCGCCGAAGTGTTCGATGAGGTACTCGACTTGGTATGCCCATTCGTTTTGAGACAGGCAAAAGCCGTGTGACAGAAGAATGTTCGCTGTGACGTTCGCGGGGCAGTGTTCGCGTACCGCAAGCCGGACGCCGTCGGCGGTGGTGATGGTGTAGCTGGCGGTCAGCATGTCGTCGGCGGCGGTGCCGGCCCCGGCGGCGGCGAGCATGGCGGTCATGACAGCTGCTCCTGCGGGATTGACTGATACGCGGTCGCTGGGTGGCGATCGCGGGGTTGGGGTGTACGCGTGGCCTGCCGAATGCACGTGCGGTAGTTGGGTTGTCTTGCGTGGCTGGTGAACACGGCAGACTCCTTACGGGACGCGTTGTGCTGGTGTGGACGGATCAGGTGACGAGCTGCTGAGTTCTCCGCAGCCGCCGGGCCCGAATTTCTGCCACGGCACGAAACGCTCACCGCTGCACCAGAATCCCCATGGCCGCAGCCGTGGACCGGTGAGAACGAGGGTCGTGCAAGGCAGTTCGATCGGCTCTCGCTCGGATGTGGTGCGCAGCAGCTGCACGGTGTGCCGCCAGGTGGCGGGGCGAAAAGCGATGGAGCCGCGCGCGCGGCGTCGGCAGGTGCCGTGTTGGTCGACCTCGATGTAGGCGCCGGCTAGCACAGCCGTGACAAACGGCCACGGGTGGTCGTGCGGGGTCGGGTCGTCTGATCCGATGAACCGGTGGAAATAGAGGTTGCAGAAGCGATTTGGCTTGATGAGGTACCAGCGCAGCAGGTACGGGCGGTCGGCATGGCCGATGACCTGGTGGGGTTCTCCGCTGAGCAGTTGCGCGAGCCATGATCGGCCGGTGGCTGGGATCGATACCGTTTCGGTCATCGGTCACTCCGCAGCGGCGGCAGTGGACGGCACCCGGCCATCTGCGGGACAGGCAAGAGTGGAAAGGCCCTGCCGAGGACGAGGTCGTGGTCGCCGCGCCGATGGGTATGCGTCAGGTGGTGCGCACCAGGGGACGGGGTTGCGGGTGTACGCATGAGAACACCTGGCGCATCTGCCGGTCAGGGGATTTCGGGCTGGCTGGCGTAGCCGCCGTGGGCGGCCAGAGACTGCAACTGGCGCAGGGCAAAGGCACGTTCGCGGCCCCCGTCCGGTACGAACACCCCGGCGACCACGCCGGAGATGCCGGGGGTGGTCAACGCCTCGCTGGCGCAGCGCCAGCGACGCGGGCATCCGCGGCACAGTGTTTTGAGTTCGGCCACGTCGCGCTGGTGCTCGGGCAGGTTGTCGTCGCCGCTTTCCCACCGGTCCGGGTCGGACATGCACGGTGTGACGACGAATTGCTGTACAGCTGGCTTTTCCAGTACCACGGTCACTTTCGCCCCTCCCACGAAGCGTCTGTTTCGATAGCAGTAACGATAGCACCAAACAGTAGCGGCGCAATCGCCATTTCGATAGCGCATGCGACTGAAGCCGTCAGTAACGAGGCCTGGCGAGCAATAGCGGGCGATTTCGCGGCGGATCGCCCAGGGCTTGTGACCTGCCAGTTCGGTGACGTCGCGCATCTGCACCCAGACTCGCGGGAAGTTGCTCGAACAGCGAAGAACGTTGCCGATACACTGCACTTATGCCCGACGACGCGCCTTCCGCCGGCCTCGCCCGCGCAGGGGCGGCATTTGCTGCGCGACGTGCGGAACTGCGTCTGTCCCAACGGGAATTGGCCCGCAAGGGAGTTATTGGCCAAGCGAACCTGATCGGATTTGAGAAAGGGCGATCATGGCCGCGGGAGGAGACACGCGCCAAGTTGGAGGCCGCCGTCGGGTGGCCCCCAGGCACACTGGCCAAGCTCAATGCCGGCAGCGCGCCTCCCGATAGCGCCGCTATCGAACGCAATGGAAGCGCTACCGAAACCACGACGATGATCAGTGGGGCCGTACAGATCGCAGGCGACCCGGTCGGCATGCTGGGCGGCGTTGTCCGCCTAGCCACTGATCAACTGCTGGAGCGGATCGACGGCTTGCCTGCCGATTCGGCGCCGCAGTTCGGCGCCGAATGCACGAAGATCCTCGCCGATGTCAGGGCTCTCGAGGCACTTACGCTACGCGCCGTACGAAGCACTAGCGGGTCTGCGGACATGATCAAGATGCTGCGGGAAATCCGCGCGGTGTATGCCGCGTTGATGCGCAGGGCCGCGGCCAGCTCAGATCCCACGCTCGGACAACGCCTGTACAAGGCCCGGATGGACGCATCCTTGAGCGTCGACGAGGCCGCCGAGCTCGGGGGAGTGGCCGCGGCGGTGATCAGCGCCGCCGAGAGCGAGGCCGATCTCAGCGCCGAGGACCGCCGGCGGGTCGAACATCTCGTCACTCAGTTGCAAAGCAGCACGGGGGCGTAGCAGCCAACTACTGGCGATCAGGCCCTCAACATCTTAAGATCGCACACATGTTCGAGGGTGTGTTCGACGATTGGCCGGTGGAGATGCAGCCTCCGACCCGGGTGCTCGTCGACCCACCCCGCCCCGTTCTGGTCGACCTGACGCGGGCCATCGTCAACCGTGACGACCGGTTTCGCCGCGACGAGGTGGCCATCAGTGTGCGGATGGAAGGTATCGATTTGTCCTGCGTGGTCCGCGGGGAGCTGCACGGCTGGGCCCGGTCCACCGGCGGCGGTTGGCTCGCTGCGGTGGTCATGTCGGTGCCTACAGGAAATCGCAAGGGCCACATGACTATCGGACAATGGTGCCCTGCGGTCGCGGTATCGCCGCTCCCCACCGGCAGCGCGGAGTCACCCCCGGCTTGAAGGGGCGTTATCGAGCCGGAATGCGCAAGCCGCGGCGTTATGGTTCGCGTTCGTCCGGTTTTGCCGCCAGGCGCGATTGCAATGCGGCCTGGCGGGCGGCCTCGGAGAGTTCGGCGATTACCTCGAGGCAGAGTCGCAGAACGTCGCCGTTGGTGTGAGCGTGGAAGTAGAGCGAATCCCATAGCTGGGACGCGTTGCGTAGGGACGTGTCGATGGCGGAATGGTTCGGGCCCTCAAACCAGGGTGCGTCGGTCGATGTCACGTCAGCGCTGCCTGCGCCAGCTCGGGGTGATGCACAGTCAGAACAGCTCCAGTTGCACTGGTTTACGTGTGGGCTTGCTCGCCGGCTTTGCGGCGGGCTTCGGTGTGGGTGCGGCTGGTGGTTTTGCTGTGCGCTTTTGTTGGCGAGATTCTTTGTGGGCCACCGCGTCGATGGCAGCAAGTGCGATCGTTGTGGTGCTGGTACGCGGGTCCTCACTGGCCTCGATGGCGGCCCGAAAGGGCGCAGGGACCAGGCCCCAATGCAGCTCGCACATGAATGAATCTGCGGGGGCCTCACAGTTTTTGGCGCGGCAGGTGTGCTCGGTCATGTTCATCCAGCGCGTGTGTTAGGCCACGCTGCCGCGTGGGTGGGCGGCCGGCGGCCTGCTGCGCAGCTCGATGGCGCGGCGAAACAGGTCCGGCACGGCGGCCGGCGGGTGGTCGACCAGCGTGGTCTGCGGGGGCAGTGCCGCCCGCAGCGCGCCGATGACAAGCCGATAGGGGGCATGCTGGCCGGTACGTTCCCATCCCGCGGCCGCGCATTGGTAGACGTCGATCTGGGTGGGCCGCGTGCTGGCCCGCGCTGCGGCGTGGCCGGCGCGCAGCGCGGCGATGACGTGTTCGACGGTGTGCGCGGTTACCGGTTCGTAGGCGTTTTGCAGCGGGGCCTCGGCCATCGCGTAGGCGGCGGCCAGTAGGTGGCGAAGGTCCGCAGCGGTCTTGCCGCTGGTGGTTTGGACGGGTACGACGACAGCTCCAGTATCGGTGATGTCCACGGACCAGCCGCGGCGGCTCAGTCGGCGCGCCGGCCCATGCTTGGGGTGGTGAACGTGCTCAATGGCGACGTCGGGTTCGGATCGCATCAAGGCCTCCTTTTGGCGGTGTCCCTGGCTCGGTCGGTGTTAGTGCGTGGATACGGCTGCGGGCAGCGCTTGCTGGTAGTCACGGTCGAATGTGGCTGCGGTCGCCGACAGGATGTCGGGGGCTGCTATGTCGTCGAGCTGCAGCGACAGTTCTCGATTGTCCAGAAGGCTTGTCTTACTGAGGTTGTGACTGCCGATGATGAGTTGTCGATCGGTCCGCAGCGTCTTGAGGTGCATATAGAGCGCGTTGGGATCGGCAGGCAGCAGATGTACCGAGCAGCCTGCGGCGGTGACTTCGTCGATGGCCCGGTCCCAGGAGGGGTTCTCGGTCATCACGATGCGGCAGGGCACGCCTCTGCGCGCCGCGCGCGTGATCGACGTGAGCACGACCCGATCGGACAGTTCTTCGGACGTGATGTCGAGCGTGTGGGTGGCTTGGTCGATGGCTTGGGTGTAGGCATTGCGGGCCTGCGGCGACCACAGCAGGTGGGAAGCGGAGGTGGCCTGCGGCGGGGTCTGTGTGGTGTTCGTGAAATCGGCGTCGAATGTCGTTGCAATCGCGGCCACTTCGTCGTGTACCCGGTCGATGACCCAGCTGTCCCGCCCCGTGGGGTAGTAGCGGGACACGAGGTTGCCTGTGCCGATGCCGGCGACCTGGTCGTCAATCACAAACGATTTCTCGTGATAGATCACCTCACTGGGTGCCCATTTGACGTCGACGCCGCCGGCCTTGAGGGCGGCGTAAGCGTTCTGGTTGGCTGACTCGCCGTGAAAAGCAGTGTCTAACAGCACTTGTACCCGAACACCGCGGCCGGCGGCAGTGGTGAGTGTCTTGGTCACGGCCTTGTCGGATAGTTGGTAGATGGAGAGCCGGATCGAGTGGGTAGCCGAACCGAGTAGGACATAGAGGGGCTGGTACCCCGCGTCGGGTTCGGTGATGAGCTGAACCGTCCCGGGTTTCATGCACCCTCAGGTTTCTGTGATCCGGCCGGTCTACCGGTCACGAGTTGGGAATAGT
>NZ_JBJIAK010000069.1:0-23791 GCF_045310915.1 Mycobacterium sp. SMC-17
GCCGCTACCTACCGCCAATGGTTAAACACCCAGCTCAACCACGCCGCTTGACTATTAACAGAAATAGGAGCATCAAGTTGCGGCGACGCGCCGCTCGCGACGCGCCGGGCTCGGCCCGGCGGAAGTGGCCAGCTACGCCGATTTCCACGCGACGGGCATCACTGCGGTGGTACAGGCGTGACGGACGTGACACATGCGACCATCACCCCCGCGTGGCGCGTACCGCCCACACCCCCGCCGCCAGTACGGCCACCGCTTCGGCGACCACACTGAGGACTGCATACGGTACCGGCTCGGCGCCCGTCTCCCACGAATCCGAACAGGCCGACGGTTCGCGACAGCGCGAACGCCGCCAATGCCCCCGCCGACAGCACTCCCGAGGCCCATCCGAACCACCGCGGCGCACCCACCGCCAGCAGCGCGCCGACGGCACAGAACACCGCTGCCTGCACCAGGAAGCCGGTGCCGATCGTCGGGATGTGTCGGTACCCGTGCACATAGAGGTAGGCGTGCACACCGCCGCTGACAACCATGGCCGCCGCGATCACCAAACGGTAGACAAGAGTCACAGCAGGGTCCGTTCCTTGAGCGCGAGCGTGTGCTGACCGGTCTGGTAACTGACCTCACGGATACCGAGCGCGTCGTGCAGCTTGCCGGCCGGCAACGTCAGCGGTTTCGGTGCCGGACCGTCGCCGGGATGCGGCAACGGGTAAGCGGTGGTGGTGCCGCTGTGGAAAGTGATGTTGCCCTCGGTCTTCGAAAATACCTGGTGCACATGCCCGTTGAGGCAGGTCACCGAGGCGAACCGCTTCAGGTAGCTCAGGGCCTGGGCGGAGTCGTCGGTCCCCCAGCCCCAGTCGGGATACATCGCGAACAGCGGGATGTGGCTGAACACCACGATCGGGGTATCGCTCGACAGCGCGGCGACGTCCTTCTCCACGAACTCGAGTTGATCGACGCCGAGGTGGCCGAGTTTCTTCAGGTTCAGTGTGTTCACCAATGCGATGACATGTACGCCGGCGATATCGAAGCTGTACCAGCCGTCGCCGCGGGTGCCCGCGCCGAAAGCCTGGCGGTACTTGGCGCCGGCGTCGTCGGCCGAATCATGTTCTCCCGGAACGGTGAACACGTGCGGGGTGCGCAGTCCGGTCATCATCTGCCGGACCTGGTCGAATTGTTCCGGCGTGGCCAGATGCGTCAGATCGCCCGTGTGGATGACGAAATCCGGCGTGTAGCCGAGGTTGTTGATGGTGTCGATGGCATGGGTGAACGAGCCGGCGACGTCGGTGTTGGCGGCACCGGTGAAGCCGATGTGACTGTCACTGACCTGGGCGAAGCGCAGCGTGGGCTGCGCGGCCGGCCCGGAAGAGCTACCTGCGACGTGCGACAGCACTTCCCCGCCGACCACCGACAGCCCCACGGCCGCGCCGAACCACGCCGTGTGCCGGAGCAGTTGGCGGCGGTTCATCTGCTGCGGGTCGCCTTGCGAGTCACTCATTTGACGACCACCGTCCCGTGCATGAAGGGGTGAATGCCGCAGACGTACGTGTAGGTGCCGGGCGCTGCGAACACGTAGCTGAAGGTGGCGCCGGAACCCATTGTCGGAGAGCGGAACTGACCGCCTTCGGCGACGACGTTGTGTGGGTCTTCGTCGTGGTTGGTCCACGTCACGGTCGTTCCGGCCGGCACCGTCAGCGTGTCGGGCGCGAACGCGAAGTTGTCGATGTTGACGGCGTTCGGGCCGGCCGGCATCGGCGCCTGGTGGCCCGGTTCGGGCGGGGCCATCGTCATCGAGCCCATCGCGGGTCCGGACCCGGAGCCCGACATGCCAGGCGTGACGCCGGAACTGAAAACCGCGGTTGCAGTTGAGCTTTGTGGAACGGTCGAGGTGCATGCGGACAGGAACAGGACTGCGCCGGAGAGCGCCACCAGGGATCGTCGCGACACGACGGGAACCTCCGTAGTCGTCGGGTACGGGCGCGCCTGCGCACCCTCACCAACAGATACGGCGGCGGGTTACACCGCCTCAGGCCGGCTGGCTCGGCGGCGTCGGCGCGAAAACCTCGATCACGCCGCCCACCTCCCGAACATCGAACTTCGGCAAGGGTTTTGGCGCAATCGGCAACTGATGGGTCAGGACGTGACCGTCCGTGGCGAACGACGTGGAATGGCACGGGCAGCGCAACCTGTCGTCCGGCCCGTCGAACCAGAGCCGGCAGCCCTGATGCGTGCAGACACCCGAGATGCCCTGCACGTTCCCGTCGACCCTGCGCACGAACCCCACGACCGAGCCCAGGTCGAACGGATGCACCGCACCCTCCGACACCTCGGCGCTGTCGGCGACCTTCTGCCACGTCCCCGCCGACGGAACCAACTCCTGGCTCGCGGTGTCCTGCTTGCCAGACCCACTGCGGCCCACCAACGCCCGGTCGACGGCGACCGCGGCCACCGCGGCACTGGCGGCCGCCGATGTCCCGACGATCACCTGCCGTCGGTTGGCGCGCAGCCAACCCGGCTTCGGCGCCGCCGCGTCGTCGCCGTCGAACTGTGCGGCGAGTCTGGCGTGCAGATCGGCGAGGAACTCCGGACGCGGCTCGTCGGCGCCGGGCCGGGCCGCCTGTAGGTCGATCGCCGTCCGCATCTGCGCCGCGTCGAAGTCGTCGGGCGTGAACCGCGACGGCTTGCGGCCACGCAGCAGATCGTCGAGGTACCGGCGCAACCCCCGCGCGTTCATGGCTCGCCCTTCTCGTTGATCTGTGCCGCCAGCCGTAATGCCCGGTGTTGCAACACCTTTGCGTTGGCGACGCTGACGCCGAGCTCCGCTGCGGACTCCTTGATCGACTTGGTCTGGAGAAATCGCAGCTCCAGTATGCGTCGATAGTTGTCCGGCAGGGCGTCCAACACCGCGGCGACACGGTCCGGCGCGGTACTGATGGACTCCTCGGCTTCCGGCGGCGCCTCGATGTCCAGGTCGATCACCGTGATCTCCCGCCCCATCGTCTCGCGCCAGTGCGCGGCGAGCACCGTGCGCGCGGTACTGCGCAGATACGACCGCACCTCGGCAGCACTTGCCGTCAGCCGCAACGGCCGCAGCGCGGCGAGAAACACCTCGGCGGTGAGGTCCTCGGCGTCGGCCTGATTGCCGACCCGCGCGTAGATCGTGCGGTAGACCCACGTCGCGTTGTCCTGGTAGACGGATTCCCAGTCGGGATACCGGGAATCCGACGACACCACGCGGAGCGGGGGTCGGTGCACAGGATCACGCTGTGCAGACACATTGGCCCCGTCTCATCGGTGCGGCCCGGCACACCCCGGGACCACTTCGACAAGTAGATAGCCGCCGGGGTTACATCGGGCTGCCGCGGGCAACACCGTCACCCGCCGTCGTCCACCGGGTCCAGCAGCCGGTCACCGAACAGACTGCACAGCAGCAGCGCCACCTCGACGTCGAGCCGGTCGTCCTCGATGGGCCGGCCCCGGCGTTCGATCGCCCGCTGCACCCGGTATTTCACCGAGTTCGTGTGCAGGTGCAGTTCCTCGGCCGCGGCCTTGTTGCTGCCGCCCGCCTTGAGGAAGGCCTGCAGCGTCTCCCGGAGGCGCTGGTCGCCGTCGGTCGAACAGGCCAGCGGGCCAAGCACTTCCGTGGCCCACGCCGACAGCGCATCGACATTCGACCCCAGCAGTGCCGCGAGTGCGATGCCACGGTGGCCGAACGCGGTGAACCGGCGCCGCTGCGGGCCCGACGCCACCGCGACGGCGCGGGCGTCTTCGGCCTGCCGGTGCGACAGCCGGAAGCCGGCGACGCCGGACTGCGGAGTGCCGGCGGCGACGTACGGCCCGTCGGCCGGCACCAGGCTCCCCAGCCACGTCACCGCCTCCGCGATCACTGCCGCGGGCACTGCGACCCAGGCCCATGCCGTGGCGCGGTCGACCGAGACGAAAAGCGGCGAATCTGCCGCGCCGATCGACGCGGCGAACTGCTGGATCAACCGTTCCATCTCGGCCAACCGGTCCTCGGAGTCGTCGCACCACAGCACCACCGCGAGATGGGTGCGCTGCAGTGGATAACGGATCGCCACCGTCGCGGCGTCGATGTCGACGTCGCCGCCGGCCAGCAGTTCACGAATCTCCGTGATGCGCACGCTGTTCCGGTTCTCCAGCCAACTCTCGCGGGCCTGTTGGTACACCTCGATGACCTCTTGGGAGATCCTGTCGATGTAGTTGAACGAGATCGTCGACATCACGTCGAAGACGTCCAACGCCAGCTGCGGGTCGAAGTCCGCGGTCCGGACCTCCTCCAGGACCTCTTTCAGTACCGCCTGATGGCCGAGCCGGTACGACCGGACTAGCACATTGGCGGAGATGTCGCGCTGCGCCAGCCGCCGCGCGTGTTCGATCGCGGCCGCGGGGGCATGCAGGAGGTCGATCGAGATACCGTGTCGCGCCGCGGCGAAGAACGCATCGATGTTCGCGGCGACCGAGTCTGCCAGGATCTGCTGAAGTTGCTCTTCGTCGCGCAGCTCGGCGATGTCGGATACCAGCAGCTCGGAGATGGAGCGCGTGATGTCGGTGAGCCGAGCGTCCAGTCGCGTGCCGATTCCGGCCACCGCCTGCGTCAACGCGTCACCCGCGCCGGTGCGGTCTGCGCCACCGGCCACGTTAACTGCCTGTTTTCCCGGCCACCCCCAAACCGTAGTTCGTCGTCAGTCCGTTTGTCCCCGAAGAACGGCAGCTACCGGAATTTTCGTCGCGGTGTTCGCTCAGCGGCCACACAGCAACGGGGCCGCCGATATCCGTTCGCGGATACCGGCGGCCCTGATGTTCACCCGAGGTGTGTTCAGCCGACCTCGGCGGCCAGCTTGGCGACCACGCCACGCACGCCCTCGACGACCTCGGCCGCCTCGCGGGGATGCTTGCCGTCGAACGCCGAAGCCGGCAGGGACAGCTTGACGTCGACGACATCCGCACCGGCGATGCCGAACGACTTGCGGCTCTCGTCATGTGCCCACACCCCGCCGTACTGGCCGAGCGCGGTCCCGATGACCGCCAGCGGCTTGCCGGCGACGGCGCCGGAGCCGTACGGGCGCGACAGCCAGTCGATCGCGTTCTTCAAGACGGCGGGAATGGTGCCGTTGTACTCCGGGGTCACAGCCAGGATCGCGTCCGCGTCGCCCGCGATCTGGCGCAGCGCGACGACCGCCTCGGCAACCGAGTCGTTGTCGATGTCCTCGTTGTAGAACGGCAGGTCGGCCAGCCCGTCCGCGACACGTACCGTCACGCCATCAGGCGCAGATTCGACCGCCACCTCGGCGAGCTGGCGATTGAGCGAGGCCGCGCGGAGGCTGCCGACCAGGACCAGGACCTTGGTATCTGCCATTTTCTTTCCCCTAGCTTGTCTCTGTGGACCGTTCCGGCGAACCGATCCTCGCACGAGTCAACCGGACTGCGGTCCGATTCATTCCGCCTGAGTTAAAGTTTTTTCATGAGCGACGGGGTGGCGCAACTGCGGCCCACGAACCTGCCCATGGCGGGTCTGCCGATGAGTCCGGCTGCGCCGGTCGAGCGCGGCGATGCTGCGCGCAACCGGCTCCTGCTTCTCGACGCGGCCCGCCGGCTCATCGCCGCGCGCGGCTCCGACGCCGTCACCATGGACGACATCGCGGCCGAGGCCGGCGTCGGCAAGGGCACCCTGTTCCGCCGGTTCGGCAGCCGCGCCGGCCTCATGCTCGTACTCCTCGACGAGGACGAGCAGGTCGAGCAGAACGCCATGATGTTCGGCCCACCTCCGCTGGGTCCCGGCGCACCGCCGCTGGAACGACTGCTCGCCTACGGCCGCGACCGGCTTCAGTTCGCCTGGCAGCACCGCGCCCTGCTGTCCGACGCCGGGCGTGATCCGCAGAGCCGCTTCGGGGCCGCCGCCGCCGTCCACCGCACCCACGTCCGGATGCTGCTGCACACCGCCGGCACCACGGGAGACCTCGACGCCCAGACCGATGCCCTGCTGGCTCTTCTCGACGCCGACTACATCAGCCACCAGCTCGACGATCTGGGTCACAGCCTGCAGGCGCAGGGCGATGCGTGGGAAAGCGTGGCGCGCAAGCTTTGCGGGACCTGAGATGACCTGGGTACTGCACGTCGACCTCGATCAGTTCCTGGCGTCCGTCGAATTGCGCCGGCACCCTGAGCTGGTCGGTCTGCCCGTCATCGTCGGCGGCAGCGGTGACCCCACCGAGCCCCGCAAGGTGGTCACGTGCGCTTCCTATGAGGCAAGGGAATTCGGCGTCCACGCCGGGATGCCGCTGCGCACCGCCGCCCGCAAATGCCCGGAGGCCGTCTTCCTGCCCTCGGATGCGCCCGCCTACGACGAAGCCTCCGAACAGGTGATGGGCCTGCTGCGCGACCTCGGCCATCCGGTCGAGGTGTGGGGCTGGGACGAGGCGTATGTCGGTGCGGCCGTGGCTGACCCGTTCGAGCTGGCCGAGAAGATTCGCGCCGTGATCGCCGCCGAGACCGGCCTGTCGTGCAGCGTCGGCATCAGCGACAACAAGCAGCGTGCCAAGGTCGCCACCGGATTCGGCAAGCCGGCCGGGGTTTTCGCACTCACCGCGAACTGGATGACGGTCATGGGCGACCGGCCCGTCGACGCGCTCTGGGGCGTGGGTCCCAAGACCGCGAAGAAGCTCGCCGAGCTGGACATCACCACCGTCGCGGAGTTGGCCCGCACCGACGCCGAGCTGCTCACGTCGACGTTCGGCCCGACCACTGGGTTGTGGATCCTGTTGCTCGCCAAGGGCGGCGGCGACAGCAACGTGACGGCCGAACCGTGGGTGCCGCGGTCACGCAGCCACGTGGTGACGTTCCCGGCGGACCTCACCGACATCGCCGAGATGGACTCCGCGGTCAGCGATCTGGCCCGGCGGACCCTCGATGAGATCGTCGAGCAGGGCCGTGTCGTGACCCGGGTAGCCGTGACCGTGCGCACCAAAACGTTCTTCACCCGCACCAAGATTCGCAAGTTGCCGGCGGCCGGTACGGATCTGGAGACCATCACCCGGACCGCCATCGACCTGCTGCACGACTTCGAACTGGACCGGCCGGTGCGGTTGCTCGGGGTGCGGCTGGAACTGGAGATGCCGCAGTAGTGCTCACCACCATCGCCATCCGGGGCTACCGGTCGCTACGCGAGATCGTCCTGCCACTGTCGGAGCTGACCGTGGTGACCGGAGCCAACGGCACCGGCAAGTCCTCGGTGTACCGGGCGCTGGGACTGCTGGCCGACTGCGGACGCGGCGAGGTCATCGGGTCGCTGGCCCGCGAGGGCGGGTTGCAGTCGGTGTTGTGGGCCGGCCCGGAGAACACCAGCGGCGCGCGCCGGACGGGTACCACCGAGGGCACCAGCCGGACCCGGCCCGTATCGCTCGAACTCGGCTTCGCGGCAACCGATTTCGGCTATTTCATCGACCTCGGCCTGCCGCAGGACCCCGGACACAACTCGATGTTCGGTCAGGACCCCGAGATCAAGCGCGAGACCGTGTTCGCCGGGCCTTCTCCCCGGCCCAGCAGCGCTCTGGTCCGTCGCACCCGGACCTACGCCGAGGTGGCATCCGACTCGGGCCGCGGTTTCGACGAACTGACCCGCGCCCTGCCCAGCTACCGCAGCGTCCTCGCGGAGTACGCGAACCCCGAGGCGCTGCCCGAGCTGGCCGCGGTCCGGGACCGATTGCGCGACTGGCGTTTCTACGACGGCTTCCGCGTCGACCGGGACGCCCCGGCCCGCCGCCGCCAGGTGGGCACCCGAACCCCGGTACTGAGCAACGACGGCAACGACCTGGCCGCCGCCGTGCAGACCATCCTGGAAGCCGGGTTCGATGATCTGCCGCGCGCGGTCGCCGATGCATTCGACGGCGCCGAGATATCGGTGAGCTCCGACAGCGGGTTGTTCGAACTGCAGCTGCACCAACGCGGCATGCTGCGGCCGCTGCGCTCGGCCGAATTGTCCGACGGCACACTGCGATTCCTGCTCTGGGGCGCCGCCCTGCTGACGCCGCAGCCGCCCGCGCTCATGGTGCTCAACGAGCCGGAGACGTCCCTGCATCCCGACCTGGTGGGCCCGCTCGCGGACATGATCGCCGCTGCCGCACGCAAGACGCAGGTCGTCGTCGTCACCCACTCGGCACGGCTGCGCGAGCGGCTGGCCGCGTGCGACGCGAGCGAAGTCGAACTGGTCAAGCAGTGGGGCGAAACCCGGATCGACGGCCAGACCATGCTCACCGCGCCGCCGTGGGACTGGGGAAAGCGCTGAAGCTCAGCAGTTTTGGGGTTCAGCCACGCTTCGGCCGCAAGGCGCGCGTGAACAACACGTTCACCTGACGCATCGACACGCTGTAGGGCCACCACGCCAGCCGCTTGAACAGGTACAGGGCCCGGATGTCGGGTGACGTGTAGACCATGAACCGGTTCTTGGCCACCCCGGACAGCAGCTTGTCCGCAGCCTGCTCGGGCGACACCGCGTGTCCGGCGAACCTGGCCACCCAGCGCTGCACCTGCGGATCGTCGCGATCCACGCCCGCGATCTGAACCGTCTGCACCAGAGGCGTTTTCACCGCGCCCGGCACCACGACCGACACCCCGATGCGATGCCGTGCCAGGTCGAAGCGAAGTACCTCGCTGACCCCGCGCAGGCCGTACTTGCTGGCACTGTAGGCGGCGTGCCACGGCAGCGCGACGATGCCCGCGGCCGATGAGACATTGGCCAGCCGACCACCGCGGCCGGCGGCCACCATGGGCGGGACCATGGTCTCGATGACGTGGATGGGCCCCATCAGGTTGACGTCGACCATAGACCGCCAGTGCTGATGGGTCAGGGTGCTGACGGTGCCCCAGGCTGAGATCCCGGCGATGTTGAGCACCACATCCATGGCCTCGTGCCGGCTGTGGATGTCGGAGGCGAAAGCCGCGACGGCGTCGTAGTCGGAGATGTCCAGCGCGCGGTGTTCGGCCACCTCCCCGCCGAGTGCCCTGGCGTCGGCGACGGTCTGTTCCAGCCCGGTGGCGTCACGATCGGTCAGATAGAGGACCGCGCCCTGCTGGGCCAGCTTGAGCGCGGTCGCCCGGCCGATGCCGCTGGCCGCCCCCGTCACGAAACACCGCTTGCCTGCGTAGCCGCTCCACCGCGTCATGGCCCGACCCTACACAGGCCCCGTCTTTCAGACAGAGACCTGGCCGCCACCCCATAAGGCGCTGAGCCACAGTCGTTCCACGATGTCGACGGCGCGCTGCGGGTCGCCGCCCCGTCCGATGAACGCGCTGTCTCGCGACAGCGTGTAGGCCGTGGTCGACACCAGGGTGCGAACCAACGCCGGCAAGTCGTCGGAAATCGGGCGCCGACCGGCGTCCTGCTCGATGAGTCCGACGATCTTGTCGATGACGCCGTCCTCGAAGTCGGCCATCAGGTCGCGGATTTCGGCGTCAGTGTTCTGGGCTGCGGTGCACGCCGCCATGATCGGGTCGTTGATGGCGTAGACCGCCGCCGCGCTACCGACCATGCGCTTGGCGAAGGATGCCGGCGTCTCGTCCGGTTCGCGCGGCGCGAAGTTGTGGGTGAGCTCGTCCAGTTCCTCCATCGCCGCGGACACGATCCGGGCCAGCACGGAGTACTTCGAGTCGAAGTAGAAGTAGAAGCCGGACCGCGCCACGCCGGCGCGGGCACTGATGGTGCTGACCGACAGATCGGCGAACGGCCGCTCCTCCAGCAGTTCGCGAACCGCCTCGATGATGGCGTCGCGTTGCTTGTCGCCGCGACTACGGCCCTTGTCGGCCGTCTCGACTTCAGCACTCATGGCGCTCACGATGTCATCGCCGACACGCCAATTCAAAACTTGACACGCGTCAAGTATGGCAGCCAAGATGACAACAGGTGGTGACTTTCACCACAAAAGAGCATCAAGAGCAGACAGGAAACCCTGGATGGCGACCATCAGCACCCCGAACTACCTCCTCGATCAGGCCATGCGGCGCCTCAAGCCGACACCCGTCACGGTGCCGGGCATGGGCGTCATCGAGAAGCGGCTGCTGGCCACCGACTGGGACCAGTTCAAGCTCGCCGAGCCGCCGGCAGGCAGCGGCCTCAAACCGATCATGGGCGACTCCGGGCTGCCGGTCATCGGCCACCTGATCGAGGTGTTCCGGGGCGGGCCCGACTACGTCCTGGACATCTACCGCAAGCACGGGCCGCTGTACTACGCGCAGACGCCGGCGCTGCCGGCCGTGATGGCGCTGGGGCCGGATGCGACGCAGGCCGTGTTCTCCAACCGCAACAAGGACTTCTCGCAGCGCGCGTGGGATCCGGTGATCGGTCCGTTCTTCGAGGGCGGCCTCATGCTGCTCGACTTCGACGAGCACATGTTCCACCGCCGGATCATGCAGGAGGCGTTCACCCGCTCGCGGCTGACGGGCTACGTCTCGCACATCGATTCCGTGGCGACCAAAGTGCTGGCCAACGACTGGGTGGCCAACGATCCCCGATTCCTGTTCCACCCGGCGGTCAAGGAGCTGACGCTCGACATCGCGTCCGAGGTGTTCATGGGACACCCCGCGGGGACCGACCACAAGCTCGTCACCACCATCAACCAGGCCTTCACCACCACGACCCGCGCCGGCAACGCCATCATCCGGAAGCCGGTGCGCCCCTTCGCCTGGTGGCGCGGTGTCCAGGCCCGCAAGACGCTCGAGGACTACTTCTCCAGCTCCATCGCCGAGAAGCGCCGCTCCGACAGCACCGACATGTTCAGCGTGTTGTGTCACTCGCAGGACGAGGACGGGCAGAGCTTCACCGACGACCAGATCGTCGCGCACATGATCTTCCTCATGATGGCCGCGCACGACACCACGACGTCGACACTGACGACCATGGCCTACCACCTGGCGGCCAACCCGCAGTGGCAGGACAAGCTGCGCGAGGAATCCGAGCGCATCGGTGACGCCCCGCTGGACATCGAGTCACTGGAGAAGCTGGAAACCTACGACCTGGTGATGAACGAGGCGCTGCGCCTGCAGACGCCGCTGGGCTTCAACTTCCGCCGTGCCGTCCGCGACACCGAGCTGCTGGGCTACTACATCCCGGCCGGGACCGACGTCGTCACCTGGCCCGGCATGAACCACCGCCTGTCCGAGCTGTGGACCGATCCCATGAAGTTCGACCCCGAACGGTTCGCCGAGCCGCGCAACGAGCACAAGGCGCATCGCTACGCGTTCGCCCCGTTCGGCGGTGGTGCACACAAGTGCATCGGCATGGTCTTCGGGCAGCTGGAGATCAAGACCGTGATGCACCGGCTGCTGCGCCAGTACCGCTTGGAGCTGACGCACCCCGGCTACGAGCCCTGGTACGACTACGGCGGCATGGCCGTACCGGTCGACGGCATGCCGATCGTGTTGCGCCCCATTCGCTGACCTCGCGGAACGCGTGACGGACTAGGCGTGCAGCCGGTTCGCGCACGCGATCATCGCCCGCAGCGCGGACTGGACCGGGTCGCGGGCCCAGCCCATGGCCCACTCCGCACGCACGCCGTCGCTGCCGTGGATGAAGGTCGCGATGCCGCCACCGACGGCGGGCAGTTGATGGAACTTGATCATCTCGACGGCCATGCCGCGCTCGTGCAGCATCGCGGTCAGCGCGGCGACAGGGCCGGTCGCGGTGGCCGTCGAGGTCGCGATGCGGTCGCCGACGGCGATGCTGGCGCGGTACCGGCGCGGGGCGGTGATACCGCGGCGACGGTCGTCGTCGCCCGCGGTGTCCCAACTGCCCAGACGGACCGGGCCACCTTGGTGACCGTAGTGGTCGACGAAGGTGTCGTGACACATGGTTTCGGCGTGTTCGCGCAGGTCACGGGGCACCGGGCGGTCAAACAGATCCGCGAAACGCGACGTGGTGGAGATGGCGGTGGAGGTGAACATGCGTCGGTCTTTTCTGCTCGAAAGAAGTGACCGACAGGTAGTAGCGTCCGACCCACAGCGAGGGGTCGGTCAGGATCAGACCCCGCTGTGGGTACTGGCTACTACGAGCATGTGAAGCATGGTCGCCGAGGTTAGTCCGCGACCGCGCCTCGGGTCAAGACGATTTCACCGCCGGGTTGAGCAGCCACAGGAACGGCCGGTGGCTGAGGCGCCCGTCGCGGTGCAGCGGCATGCTGTCCCGCGCCGCGGCATACCAGGCGGCACGGCTGACACCGGTGAAGTCCAGTTGCCGGCCGCACCGGCCGGCGAGCGCGTGCAGCAGCAGCATCCCGGTGCGTCCGTTGCCTTCCCGGAACGGGTGAATCTGGTTGTACCGGGCGTAGATCCGGGACAGTTCCCACGCCAGCCTCGGGTTGCCGAACTCGGCGCCGACGTCCGCCAATGCCGTTGCCGCGAGCTCGATTTCGGCCAACCCGGCGGCGACGTCGACCTGCCAGGTGAACGCCGAGTCACCGCGGCGGATGTCGACGGTGCGCAGCTCCCCCGCCCACTCGTACACGTCACCGAACAGCTCGCGGTGCATGGCTCGGACGTCGATCTCCGTCTCGGTCGCCGATTGCCGACAGTGCCACAGCACCATACGGCCCGCCGTCACCTGGAATTCCACGGCTGCCAGGTCCGGTCCGTGTTGAATGCCGAAGTTGTTGCGCAGCACCGATGTTCCGGGGATCAGGTACGGCGCCCGGCGCCGGAGGAACCGGCGCCGCTTTTCGAGCGTCGGCGGATACTGCGCACGGCACCGTGCCAGGTAATCGTCGAACTCGACGGCACCGGAAGCCAGCGCACCCAACTCGACGATGTGGGCGGGCTGGGGTTCCCAGCCTTCGATGCGCTGGGCGGCCAGGGTCTGCTGCACCGCGTGGTGGGCCAGCAAGCTCGTCTCCATCAGCGGAACGCCGATGTCGAGGCGAGGTACGTCAGCTTGCGGCTGATGCCGGCCACCTCACGGGCGACGCTGCGCAGCATGGCCCGCTCCTGTGGCGGAAGTTCGGACAGCACCACCTGATCGCCACCCGCACGGGACGTCCACCGGAATCTCACCATGGCGGCGAAGCAGTCCTGCAGCACCGAAACATCTTCGGCATCAAGCACATTCGCCGCCTGCGCCGCATCGAGCCGGCTCGGCGTCGACAGCGCGGTGGCACCTGCCGACACCCCGGCCCACCGCGCGATCTTCACCAGCGGATCGACGACCGTCGGCTTCAGGTCGACGGTGTCGGACTGACTGGCCAGCATGCGCAGCCGGGACGGAAACGACGCGCGGAACGTCGTGGCGTCCTGCAGCAGGTACTGACGGGCCGGATAGTGGTCGACGGCGGCGCGCACCACCTGCGCGCGCAGGAGGTCCTCGGTCACCCCGTCGTCGGCTCCATGGACGGCACGGGAGTCGGCCAGTACTCCGGTCATCACCACGCCGCGGTCCTCCCGCGGGTCGGACGTCCAGTGCGCGATGCCGTCGGACCAGGCGTCCGCCGTCCGGCAGAACCGCGGCCGGCTGGCCAGCACCCCGTTGGCGTCGGCGCGCACCCCGCACCGCTCCAGCACAGCATGCACCTGCGCTGCCGCTGCCAGCGCGTCGTCGCGCGCGGCATCGTCCGCCAGCACGACCAGGGTCTCGACGTCGGATCCGGCCATTGCCTCGCCCCGCGCGACGCTGCCGGAGACGAACCACGAGCAGGACGGTCCGGGCGTCAGCCGGACAGCCGCGGCAACGCCGGACCGGAGCACCTGCGACCATGCGGCCGCGATCCCAGCGGCCGGCGCAGATGCGCGCGCAGCGGCCCGCACCGCTTGCAGGCCCAGTTCGATTCCCGACCGCAGCGCGTCCTCGCCGCCGGCCGCGTGGATCGCGGCGAGGGCGGCGTCGACACCGAGATCAGCCGAGGACATGCCATGTTTCTATCGGACGACAGTTACCTCCGCGTTTCGTGCACGCTTTTCCGCGGTCAACGCGGATTTTCGTGCACAAATCGCGAGGTTGTAGGGTTTGCCGCGATGAGCTGGCAGCACGCGTCACTTCTGCTCGCCGCCGGTGTCATAGGCGGCCTGACCGGGAGTATCGCCGGGTTGGCCTCCGTCGCGACGTACCCGGCACTGCTGATGGCCGGGCTGCCGCCGGTGGCGGCGAACGTGACCAACACCGTCGCGCTGACCTTCAACACCATCGGATCGGTGTGGGGTTCGCTTCCCGAACTCGAGGGCATGGGTCCATGGTTACGCCGGATGCTGCCGGCCGCCGCCCTCGGCGGCGCGGTCGGGGCCGCACTGCTGCTGGCGCTTCCCGCCGAGGGATTCGAGGTGGTGGTCCCGATACTGCTCGGGCTGTCCTCGGTGACCATCGCCATCCCCCAACGCCGCGGCGCGGACGACGAGCCCGGCCGCTGGCGTTCGATGCTCATCACCACCGCGATCTTCGCAATCTGCTTGTACGGCGGCTATTTCGGAGCTGCCGCCGGCGTGGTACTGCTCGCACTGCTGCTGCACAGCGGCAGCGAGTCGATGGCCCACGCCAACGCCGCGAAGAACGTCATCCTCGGTGTGGCCAATGGTGTTGCCGCCGTGGGCTTCATCGCGCTGGCGCCGGTGAACTGGATTGCCGTGGTGCCACTGGGCATCGGGTGCCTGGTGGGTTCGCGACTCGGTCCTGTCGTCGTCCGCCACGCACCCGCGACGCCGCTGCGACTGGCCATCGCGCTGGCCGGCCTGGCACTGGCCGTCAAGCTGGGCTACGACGCCTACCGGTAGGCGAACGGGTTGTCGCCCTTGGCAACCCGGACACCCAGGTGAATCAGCTCGGTGGCCGAGGCATGCAGCTTCTCCCCCGCCTCGCGGTCGGCCAGGCCCGCCAGGAACCGCGACCAGGTGCCCTCGATGACGATGCCCAATTTGAAGCACGCCATCGCGATGTACCAGTCCAGGTGCTCGGTGCGGCGGCCGCCCGCGGCGAGGTAGGCGTCCAGCAGTTCGTCCCGACCAGCCAGGCCACCGGCCTCCGCCAGCGCGGCGCCGACGACGATGGCATTGGGCGCGGTCGGCCAGCACACCAGCATCCAGCCCAGATCCAGCAACGGATCGCCGACGGTGCACATCTCCCAGTCGACGAACGCCGCCAGTTCCGGCCGGTCGTGGCGCAGCATGACGTTGTTGAGGTGACAGTCGCCGTGCATGATGCCGGGCTCGCCATCGGGTGGTCGGTTGTCGGTCAGCCAGGTCGCCAGCTGCTCGACACCGTCGAGCGATTCGGGGTCGTAGTGGTCGTGGCGGTAGCTCTGCAGCAGCCCGACGAACTGCGGAACCTGTCGCGCCACAAACGATCCGGGCTTGCGGATGGCCGCGAGCGGGCTGCCGTCCCAGGCAACATTGCCCAGCTGCGCCAGGCTGCCCGCGTACGACAGCCCGACGTCGTGTCGTAGGCCGGCGTCGGCGGCGTAGGCCGGCGAGAGTTCCTCGCCGGGGTTGAAGCCGTCGACCTCGGCCATCAGGTAGAAGACGACACCCAGCACCGACGGATCCTCGCAACCGGCGATGAAAGCGGGATGCGGCACCGCGGTTCCGGCCAGGGTCCGTAGTACGGCGATCTCGCGCTGCATGGTCTTGTCACTGTTCGGCCGGGGATGCAGGGGCGGGCGGCGCAGCACCACGGGGCGGCCGTCGATGTGCAGTCGCACCACGATGTTCTGGGTGCCGCCGGTCAGCGGCTCGACGGCGGTGACGTGCTCACCCAGCCCCTCGGCGCGGATCCAGTTCTGGACGATGTCTCGGTCACGGTCGGTCAGAGTCGGCTGCATGATGCAGTGATTCTGGCCCGGGATCGGCCGAACGGGCAGCCAATTCTTACGATCCGTTTTCATTTGGCGTCGGCGCCGCGGCTGCGCCGTACTGTGAATGTGTGGCATTTCGACTGGACCCGCACCGATCGCTGGCCGGACTGGCGGCCGCGGCCGTGGCGCTCGGTGTCGCGGCGCTCCTGGCGATTCCGCTTGGGCCACATGCCGATTCCCGCACCGCCGTCGGGTCGGTGGTCATCGACCTGACCCCGGGACCACTCAAAGAGTGGGCGATCCAGACCTTCGGCACCAACGACAAGCTGTTCCTGACCGTGGCCGTGCTCGTGGCCATCGCGCTGATCGCCATGGTGACAGCACAATTCGAGGACCGGAAGCTCGGCAGCATCGCCCTGGGGCTGGCGGGCGTACTGGGCGCCGCCGCGGTGCTGTCCCGCACCGGCGCCAGACCGGTCGACGTCGCCCCGTCGCTCGTCGGCGCGGCCGCGGGCATCGCGGTGCTGCGACTGCTGGTCTCCGATCGCCTCGGTTCCGCGGCCCCGGAACCGGAGGCGGATACAGATACCGATCCCGGCCGCCGCCGGTCGCTGGCGGCGCTGGGCTTCCTGGCCGCCGGCACGCTGGCCGGGGTCATCGGGACAGTGCTGGGCCGCGCCGCGTCGTCGGTTGCGGGTGACCGCAGCGCCTACACGCCGCCGGCAGCCAAGCTTCCCGGACCGCCGATACCGCCCGACGTGCAACCCGCTGGGGTGGACCTGCCCCCGTTCATCACGCCGAACGCCGACTTCTACCGCATCGACACGGCACTGTCCGTCCCGCAGGTACAGCGGCAGGACTGGCGGCTGCGGATCCACGGGATGGTCGATCGTGAAGTCACCTTCCGATTCGATGAACTGGCGCAGTTCGAGGCGATCGACAAGGTGGTCACGCTCACCTGCGTGTCAAACCCGGTGGGCGGCAACCTGATATCGAACGCCACCTGGACCGGCTACCGCGTGCGCGACCTGCTGGCGCGGGCCGGTGTCCACGCGGATGCCGACATGGTGCTGTCCAAGTCCATCGACGGGTTCACCGCGGGGACACCCGTCGAGGCACTGACCGACAACCGCGACGCGTTGGTCGCCGTCGCCATGAACGGCGAGCCGCTGCCGACCGAGCACGGCTACCCGGCGCGGCTGGTGGTTCCCGGTCTGTACGGCTATGTCTCGGCGACGAAGTGGGTCGTCGACCTCGAACTCACCAGATTCGATCGGGCCCAGGCCTATTGGACGAAGTTGGGGTGGTCCGCGCACGGGCCCATCAAGACCGAGTCACGCATCGACGTGCCGCGCGCCGGGTCCGCGGTGCCGATGGGTACCGCGACGTTCGGCGGCGTCGCGTGGGCGCAGAACCGCGGGGTGCGTGCCGTGGAGGTCCGCATCGACGACGGCCCGTGGCGACCGGCGACGCTGGGCGCCGCGTACTCCAACGACACCTGGCGGCTGTGGAGTTACACGTGGCAGGCGGACCAGCCCGGGCGCCACACGATCACCGTGCGTGCCACCGACAACACCGGCGCGCTGCAGACATCTGAGGTCGCCGGCGCGGTCCCCGACGGCGCGACGGGCTGGCACTCGGTGCCTTTCACCGTCGCCTGACCGTTGTCCGAAATATTCGGTTGGCGAGCGGGATCCACATCAATACGGTGACCGGATGACCGAACCCGCCCAACAATGGCGCACCGGCCTGCGGGCCCGACTGGTCGCGGCACGCAAGGCGAAGGACACCGCCTCGACCGCGGCGCTCCGCAGCGCTCTCAGTGCCATCGACAACGCCGAGACCCCGGACGTGCCGTTGCCACGCGCCGGCGCGATCGCCGACAGCGCCCACGGTCTCGGCGCCGCGGAAGTCGCCCGCCGGCGCCTCACCGATGGCCAGATTCGGGCTCTGATCGAAACCGAGGCCGACGAACGCCGCGCCGCGGCTGAACAGCTACGGTCGGTCGGCCACGACGACCGCGCCGCGCAGGTCGAGGCCGAGGCCGACGTACTGCGTGAGCTCCTCGGCGCCGACTGAACAACATTGTCGGTACCCCATGCCAAGCTGGGGTCATGCTGCTCTCCGACGTCGCGACGGCCTCGGCCGAAGTCGGTGCGGTGTCTGCCCGGTCCGCGAAGATCGCCCGCATCGCGGCTCTCCTCGGGAGCGCGGCCGATGATCCGGCGACCGTCGCCATCGTGGTGCATTGGCTGTCCGGTGAGCTGCCGCAGCGGCAGATCGGGGTCGGCTGGGCGGCGCTGCGCGCGCTGCCGCCGCCGGCCGCAGACGATTCGACGCTGACGGTCATCGAGGTCGACGCCGCGCTGACGGCCATCAAGGCCGTCGCCGGCCGGGGTTCGGGGGCGGCGCGCACCGCGCTGCTCCACGGCTTGTTCGGGGCGGCCACCGAGGTCGAGCAGACCTTTCTGCGTGGGCTGCTCAGCGGCGGGCTGCGTCAGGGCGCGCTCGCCGGGGTCATGGCCGACGCCGTGGCGAAGGCCGCCGGCATCGCCGCCGCCGATGTGCGCCGTGCCGCGATGCTCGGCGGCGACCTGGCCACGGTCGCCGCCGCCGTGCTGTCCGACGGCGCCGCGGGCCTGCAGCGCTTCACGCTCACCGTGGGCCGCCCGGTGAGTCCGATGCTGGCCCAGACCGCCACCGATGTCGGCGATGCCCTCGAAAAGCTCGGTGGCACGGCGATATTCGAGACGAAGCTCGACGGCGTCCGGCTGCAGATACACCGGTCCGGCACCGACGTGTCGGTCTACACCCGCAGCCTCGACGACATCACCGCGCGCGTACCCGAAGTGGTGACCGCGGTGCTGGCCCTGCCCGTGACGGACCTGATCGCCGATGCCGAGGCCCTGGCCATGCGCCCCGACGGCCGCCCGCACCGGTTCCAGGTCACGTCCTCGCGCATCGGCAAACGCGCCGATGATGGGGCGCAACCCCTTTCGGTGTACTTCTTCGACATCCTGCACCGCGACGGCACGGACCTGCTGGACCAGCCGGCCGAGCGCCGCCGCCACGCGCTCGACGACGTCGTTCCCGAACCACTGCGGGTCCGGCGCTGTGTCACCTCCGATTCGGCTGTCGCCCAGCAGTTCCTCGACGACACGCTGGCCGCGGGCCACGAAGGCGTCATGGCCAAGCACCCGGCCTCGCCGTACGAGGCCGGCCGGCGCGGCGCCGGTTGGCTGAAGGTCAAGCCGGTGCACACGCTCGATCTGGTGGTGCTCGCGGTCGAGTGGGGTTCCGGACGGCGCACGGGCAAGCTGTCGAACATCCATCTGGGAGCGCGTGATCCGGCCACCGGTGGCCACGTCATGCTGGGCAAGACCTTCAAGGGAATGACCGACGCGATGCTGGACTGGCAGACCGCGCGATTCACCGAACTGGCCGACGGCCCGCTGGACGGTTACGTCGTGCGGCTGCGCCCGGAGCAGGTCGTCGAGATCGCGTTCGACGGCGTGCAGGGGTCGAGCCGCTATCCCGGCAAGATGGCGCTGCGGTTCGCCCGGGTGCTGCGCTACCGCGACGACAAGCGGCCGGAAGAAGCCGACACCATCGACTCCGTCCGGTCGCTGTACGAACGCTGAGTGTTACCCCGCTTTTCGGAGCGGCCGATGACAGGATGTGGGGCATGTCGCAAGCCACCGCGCACCCCGGCGAATCCGTCGGGGACGTCACCTATGTGCGTACCGACCCGGATCTGCCACCGGTCGCGATCATCGACCGCTCGCCCATCACCACCCGACATCGAGTGATCTTCGGCGTCATCGCCGTGCTCGCCGCCGTGGCGTGGGCCGTCATCGCCTTCGCCCGTGGCGAGACGGTCAACGCGGTGTGGTTCGTCATCGCCGCGATCTGTACGTACGTCATCGGATACCGGTTCTACGCGCGGCTGATCGAGATGAAGATCGTCAAACCCCGCGACGACCACGCGACCCCGGCCGAGCTCCTCGAGAACGACACCGACTACATGCCGACCGACCGTCGCGTGCTGTTCGGTCACCACTTCGCCGCCATCGCCGGCGCCGGCCCGCTGGTCGGCCCGGTGCTGGCCATGCAGATGGGCTACCTGCCGGGCACCATCTGGATCATCATCGGCGCGGTCGTCGCCGGGTGCGTGCAGGACTACCTGGTGCTGGTGATCTCGACGCGGCGGCGCGGCCGGTCGCTCGGCCAGATGGCGCGCGACGAGCTCGGGCCCGTCGGCGGCATCGCGGCGATCGTCGCGGTGCTGGTGATCATGGTGATCCTGCTCGCCGTGCTGGCCCTCGTCGTGGTCAACGCGCTCGCCGAGAGCCCGTGGGGCGTGTTCTCCATCGCGATGACGATTCCCATCGCGATCTTCATGGGGCTGTATCTGCGGTACCTGCGGCCCGGCCGAGTGTCCGAGGTGACGCTCATCGGCGTCGCGCTGCTGCTGTTGGCGGTGGTCTCGGGCGGCTGGGTCGCCGAAACATCCTGGGGTGCAGACTGGTTCACGCTGTCCAAGGTGACGTTGTCGTGGTGCATCATCGTCTACGGCCTGGCCGCATCGGTGCTGCCGGTGTGGCTGCTGCTCGCGCCGCGCGACTACCTGTCGACGTTCATGAAGGTCGGCACCATCTCGCTGCTGGCCGTCGGCATTCTGATCGCCCACCCGGTCATGTCGGCCCCCGCGGTGTCGCAGTTCGCCACCCGGGCCGACGGTCCGGTGTTCGCCGGCGCCCTGTTCCCGTTCCTGTTCATCACCATCGCGTGTGGCGCGTTGTCCGGTTTCCACTCCCTGATTTCCTCAGGTACGACGCCGAAGCTCCTGGAGAAGGAAGGGCAGACGCGGCTCATCGGCTACGGCGGCATGCTGACCGAGTCGTTCGTCGCGATCATGGCGCTGATCACCGCGGCGATCATCAACCAGCACCTGTACTTCGTCATCAACTCCCCCGGCGCGGCGACCGGGACCAGCGCGGCCACGGCCGCGACATATGCCAACGGGCTGGGGCTGTCGGGCGATCCGATCACCGCGCAGCAGATCACCGCCGCGGCCACCGATGTCGGTGAGCACTCGGTCGTCTCGCGTACGGGCGGCGCGCCGACGCTCGCGCTCGGCATGTCCGAAGTGCTGCACCAGGTGTTCGGCGGGTCGAGCATGAAGGCCTTCTGGTACCACTTCGCGATCATGTTCGAGGCGCTGTTCATCCTCACCACCGTCGACGCGGGCACCCGCGTCGCGCGCTTCATGCTGTCCGATGCCCTCGGCAATCTCGGCGGGCCGCTGCGGAAGCTGCGCGATCCCAGCTGGCGCATCGGCGCGTGGACCTGCAGCCTGCTGGTCGTCGCGGGCTGGGGCAGCATCCTGCTGATGGGCGTCACGGATCCGCTGGGCGGCATCAACACGCTGTTCCCGTTGTTCGGTATCGCCAACCAGCTGCTCGCGGCCATCGCGCTGACGGTGGTCACCGTCGTGGTGATCAAGAAGGGGCTGCTGAAGTGGGCCTGGATTCCCGGGCTGCCGCTGTTCTGGGACGCACTGGTGACGCTCACCGCGTCCTGGCAGAAGATCTTCTCCCACGACCCCAAAATCGGTTACTGGCAACAGCATTCGCAGTACCTGGCGGCCGAGGCGGCCGGCAAGACCAGCTTCGGCTCCGCGAAGAACCCCGACCAGATCGACGCGGTCATCCGCAACACCTTCATCCAGGGCACGCTGTCCATCGTGTTCGCGCTGCTGGTGGTGGTCGTCGTGGTCGTCGGCATCGTCGTCGCCCTGCAGGCGATCCGCGGCGGCGGCCGGCCACTCACCGACGACGAGCCGGTGCCGTCACGGCGGTTCGCCCCGCGCGGCCTCTTCGCGACGGACGTCGAGAAGGAGGTGCAGAAGCAATGGGACGCGCTGCCGAGCTCGCCCGCCAGGCCCGTTGGTACTGGTCATCACTGATGGGCGACAACCACTACGCGCGGTACCTGGAGCACCGCCGCCGCACACATCCGGGCGAGCCGGTGCTGTCCGAGCGCGAGTACTGGAAGGCGCGGCACCGCGCCGCGGACCGCAACCCACAGGGCCGCTGCTGCTGATCGAGCCCGCCGGGTGAACAGCTGATCGTCAGGCCGGTGCGCAATGACCGTCTGCACAACCGCCCGCACAGTGGACGCACACCGCTGTCGGCACCTCACAGGGTGGTACCAAAAGAGACGATCCTCACTCCGTGGTACTAAATGAGTGTATGGACAGTTGTCCAGTTGTTGCCCCACCAGCCTTAGGAGAGACGTGCTGTTCACGGTTCCCGACGTCACCGACGCCGTCGCTGCAGCCATCCCGGACCGAACCCTGATCATTCAGGGCGATCGCCGCTTCACCTATGCCGAGGTTGTCACCCGCGCCAACCGGCTCGCCGCCTACCTGCACGCGCAGGGCCTGGGAGTGCACACCGAGCGCGATCAGCTGGCCGGCCACGAAGTCGGCCAGGACCTGGTGGGCATCTATGCGTACAACGGCCCCGAGTTCGTCGAATCCCTGCTCGGTGCGTTCCGGGCCCGGGTGGCGCCGTTCAACGTCAACTACCGCTACGTCAAGGCCGAGCTGCAGTACCTGTTGAACGACGCGGGTGCCTCGGCCCTGATCTACCACGCCGCATTCGCGCCGACGCTGGCCGAGGTACTGCCGGAGCTGCCTAACCTCAAGGTGCTGATCCAGATCGCCGACAGTTCGGGCAACGACCTGCTGCCCGGTGCCGTCGACTACGAGACCATCGTGAACACCGACGTCCCGCCGCCGCCGGTGACGCCGTCGCCCGACGACCTCTACGTGCTGTACACCGGTGGCACCACCGGTATGCCCAAGGGCGTGCTGTGGCGCCAGCACGACATCTTCATGGCCTCGTTCGGCGGCCGCAACGCGATGACGGGCGAGCCGGCGCAGTCGGTCCAGGAGATCGTCGACCGGGCCGCAGCGGCCGCCGAGATGCGGATGATGATCCTGCCGCCGCTCATGCACGGCGCCGCGCAGTGGGGCGTGATGACGGGCATCAACAACGGCCAGACCATCGTGTTCGCCAAGGAGGTCGAGGGCTTCAACGCCAAGGAGATCGTCGAGACCATCGCCCGCGAGAAGATCGCGATCGCGACGGTCGTCGGTGACGCCATGGCCCGGCCTCTGGTCACCGCCATCGAAGAAGCCATCGCCGACGGCACCCACGACCCGACGTCGCTGGTCGTCGTCGCCAACGGCGGCGCCCTGTTCACACCGGCCGTCAAGGGCCGACTCGTCGCCGCACTGCCGAACGCCATGGTGATCGACGGCGTCGGTTCGTCGGAAACCGGCGCGCAGATGTCGCACGTGTCGACCAAGGCCAACGTGTCCAGCGGCACCTTCACCGCCGGTCCGGCCACCCGGATCGTCTCGGAGGACTTCACCTCGCTGCTGACCCCCGGCCACGAGGGCAACGGCTGGCTGGCGCAGGAGGGCTACGTGCCGCTCGGCTACAAGGGCGACGCCGCCAAGACGGCCAAGACCTTCCCGGTGATCGACGGCATCCGGTACGCGGTGCCGGGCGACCGCGCCCGGCTGCTGGAGGGCGGCACCGTCGAACTGCTCGGCCGCGACTCGGTGACCATCAACTCCGGCGGCGAGAAGATCTTCGCCGAAGAAGTCGAGTCCGCCATCGCCTCGCACCCGTCCGTGGTCGACGTCGTCGTCGCCGGACGCCCGAGCGAGCGCTGGGGCAACGAGGTGGTCGCGGTCGTGGCGCTCGCCGACGGCGCCGAGGCCGACGCCGCCGAACTCATCAAGCACGCCGCGGAATCCATCGCGCGCTACAAGCTGCCGAAGGCCATCGTGTTCCGCCCGACCATCGTCCGCAGCCCGGCCGGCAAGGCCGACTACCGCTGGGCCAAGGAGCAGGCACTGCAGGACTAGATGTACTGACCACGGACGTTAGGTACGGCGTGGCGTGGTGACATGAAGAAGACCTCCGAGTGAAGTGCGAGCT